>CALFPM010000131.1 GCA_937919155.1 uncultured Clostridia bacterium | reverse complement strand
TGACGCTTCTTAAATTTCTTTTGACCCATGTTACAAACTTCCAAATGCCGTAGCTTTGTTATCAGTTTTTGACGATGGAGTTTATCCTTTGTTTCATTTAACTCCATAGATAGTTTTTTATGATAATCTCTTAACTTGTTTTTAACCTTTGTGTTTTGATTGATAACCTCAGCTTGTTTTGTTAGGGCTACACCAAATTGTTCTCCATATTCATTGTTATCTGAACAGGATAACAATGTGGTATAGCCCTTATCAATACCAATGGATGGGGTTAAAGTCTGTGTTTCCTCAACTTTAACCTTAATGCACTTGTGTATTTGAAGTGCATTTTTATCTTTATGATAGATAAGTTGTATGTCACCTTTTTTATCATATCGATATCGTTTTCGTAATCTCCGACGGCTATTATCTTACATTCGCCGTCGGTGCTTTTTATACGATCGCGAAGATAGGAAAGGGTTCGTCCTTTTGTCGCTTCTGGAATAAGAAATTCCAGCAGATGCTTGCAGACTATCCCATTGACAGTCTGACCGAAACCATTCCCAACTTCCACAACACGGTTTCAAGATTTGCCGATTTCAAAAAAGCGGTTGCAGACAACCTTTCAGGCAGAGCAGATACCGTAAAGGAAGAAATCGAATTTGTTCTTGCACGCGAAAAGGATTGCGGAATTCTTCTTGACCTGCTCAATGCAGGCAAGCTTCCTCTCCGCGTTACACATAACGACACAAAACTCAACAATGTTATGTTTGACAACGAAACAAATGAGGGAATCTGCGTTGTTGACCTTGACACGGTTATGCCCGGACTTTCACTCTATGATTTCGGCGACAGTATCCGCTTCGGCGCAAACACAGCCGCCGAGGACGAAAAGGATGTTTCAAAAGTTTCACTCAGTCTTGAATTCTTCAAGGCATACACCGAGGGTTACCTTGCCTCCGCAGGCAAAAGCCTCGAAAAAGAAGAAATCAATCATCTTGCATTCTCATCAAAGCTGATGACCCTTGAATGCGGTATGCGCTTCCTTGGCGATTATCTCAACGGCGATGTTTATTTCAAAACAGCATATCCCGAGCATAATCTCGTCAGATGCCGCACACAGTTTGCACTTGTTGCAGATATTGAGAGAAAACTGCCCGAAATGGAAAAGATTGTTGCCGATTGTTGCAAGGAGCTTGGAATATAAAAATGATTTCGGAAATGCTGAGCGAGGCAGAATTCAAAAGACGGCTTGCACTCTGGACACTTGATAACGACATCGGAGCATTTCTGCCATCGGGCTACAGCCGCGAGGATTACGCGGAAATGTTCCGTCTGCCTGATTTTGACTATGTTCACACCCAATCAATGGCTGACGAAAACGGTGATTTGCTGACCTTGCTCAAAAGCCGTGTGCATCTGAGCGGTTGGCAGACACGCAACCACCGCGAAGAGCGGAATTTTGATTTTTACCTTGTTCTCAAAACTCTGACGGATTGCCCTGAGGTAGAGCCTTTTCCTATGGGATATATAATAGTTGATTAAAAAAAGAGGCTGTTTTTACAGCCTCTTTTTTATTTTCAGTTGTCTATTTCTTCAGCATAGTCACGGTTTATATATCCGTCTATATCATCGCATATCACATAATACACATTTGTTTTCATACTTTTTATATTTTCAAACATTGATGCCCTTATCACTTTTGTTCCTTTAGTAATTGTTCCGATCACCTTGTATTCTTCGGAATCAGCTTTTTTGTTTTTTATCTCTGCGTTTTTAGTAACTATGTAATCATATTCTGCATTTTCAGCAACCACAAAGCTTTCATCCACGCTTTTAAGATATACATCGCCTTCGGCGGTATAACCGAATTTATACTTTTTAGAAGGGAGATATCCTCTGTATATAGTGTATGATATATCATTGAGTGCCTGATTCTGGAATTCATCAAAATCCTCAATTAATCTGTATGTTTCAACCTCACCGACAGTATAAACATAGTAATCGTTACCGTCTTTTTCAACATTATAAATATACTCACCTACACAACCGTATTCTGTTGCACAAACCTGAATAAGTATAATGTCATCTTTACCAGTATAAAAACATCTCGTGTCACTTTCGGATATATCACCGTCAACGGTAAGTCCTTTTTCAACAGCAGTTTTTCCCGTTTCAAAATCATCAACAGTAAGCTGTATCACATCGGGTCCAAAAAAGTCTTTCAAGTAATCATTATATTTTGCCAAAGAAAAAGTGCAAACCTCACAATGTTGATTATACTCTAAACCAATATCGGCTAAGAACATATCGTAGGCTTCTTCATCATAATTTTCATCCAAAAATTCGTAGTTTTTATAAGCACCGTTTATTGCCAAAACACACTTTCTTACATCAGAAAAAACATTCTGACCGCTTGTGCTCCAATCATAGTAATCCTCAACGCCAAATTCCATTGAAAGCATATTGGAAAACTGAAGCAGAAGCTCTTCTGAATAAACATCCTCAAAGTTTGTTTTCGGTATTTCAAAGCGATATGTACCGTTATCAATAATAACTTTATTTTTCTCGAGAAATATAGTTTGCTTTTCGATGGTTTCTTCCTCAAAAAATTCTTCCGCCGTTGCTTCTTCGGTTGTAATTGCCGATGATGTTGTTTCAAGCTTAGTTGTGGAGATTGCTTCACCGCCTTGATTTGAGCACGAAAAAAGAGTAATGCTTATACACAACAAAATAAATATCGCAATTATTCTTTTCAAAATTTCCATCTCCTTTCAGCTTTATTCTACCAATGATTTTCTTGAATGGCAAGTTACAAATCAGTAACTATTATTACAATTCAGTTACAAAAGAGCCGTTGGCGTAATTGCCAACGGCTTTCCGTTTTTATCAATCAATAAAATCTCTCAGCTTCTTGCTGCGGCTGGGGTGGCGAAGCTTGCGCAGTGCCTTTGCCTCAATCTGGCGGATACGCTCACGGGTAACGCCGAATTCACTGCCAACCTCTTCAAGTGTGTGGGGATGTCCGTCCTCGAGACCGAAACGGAGTGCAAGCACCTTTGCCTCTCTCTGTGTAAGGGTCTTGAGCACATCATTAAGCTGCTCCTTAAGAAGAAGCATTGAAGCTGCGTCTGCGGGTGCGGGAGCATCGTCATCGGGAATGAAATCACCGAGATGGCTGTCTTCCTCTTCACCGATAGGTGTTTCAAGTGAAACAGGCTCCTGTGCAACTCTGAGAATTTCTCTTACCTTATCAACGGGCATGCCGAGTTCAGCCGCAATTTCCTCTGCAGAGGGGTCTCTGCCGTTTTTGTGGAGAAGCTGGCTGTTTGTCTTTTTAACCTTGTTGATGGTTTCAACCATATGAACAGGGATACGGATTGTTCTTGCCTGATCAGCAATAGCTCTTGTAATCGCCTGTCTGATCCACCATGTTGCATAGGTTGAGAACTTGAATCCCTTTGTGTAATCAAATTTATCAACCGCTTTGATAAGACCGAGGTTACCTTCCTGAATAAGATCAAGGAACTGCATTCCTCTGCCCACATATCTCTTCGCAATACTTACAACAAGGCGAAGGTTTGCCTCTGCAAGGCGCTTCTTTGCCTTCTGGTCATCGTCTGCAATGCGGATTGCAAGCTCAATTTCCTCTTCGGGAGTCAGCAGAGGCACTCTGCCGATTTCCTTAAGATAAACCTTGACGGGGTCATCAACTGCCATACCCTTATCGTCTCCGCCGCCGATATCAAGGGTCTTGGGGATATCCACATCAAAATTTTCGAGGGCTGCATTTGACAGGTCGTCAACAACCTCAATGCCGTTTGCCTCAAGGGTTTCGTAAAGCTTGTCAAGCTCCTCAAGCTCAAGATCCATTTCGATAATCGCGGTATCGATGTCCTGAGTTGTAAGCTTGCCTGCTGCCTTACCTTTCTCAACCAGCGTCTTTAATGGGGTCTTCTTTTCTGTTCCTTCCATAAATCTCACATCCTAAAATATATTTTTATTTTTTCTTGAACAAACTCAAAAATTCCTCATCGCTCATGGAAGATGCATCCGTTGCACCCGATGATGAACTTTCTTTAAGAACTTTTATGCAATCCTCACACTCTTTGAGAGTGTTGCCGAGAGTTGCGGTAAGATGAAAAATTCTTGTGACCGAATCCATTTCCTCGGGAGTGAAATCCGAAGAAAAAATGCTCAGATTCGGTTCAAAACCGTTTTCAATGGATTTTTCAAGGCAATCCATAATTCTGCGGTTAAAAGCTGTTACAAAATCCTTTGAAGAAATCTGCGATTTCAGTTTATTGTAAAAATCAGGATTTCTGATGAAAGATGCAATCAGCGTTTCTTCCGCTTTTGCCGCTCTCAGATTTTTTGAGCGCTCGGGATTGTTTTTATCTTCAAAACTTTTGGCAAGCATTTCCTCGGTTTCACGGCGTTTTTGTGTTTCCGCCATTCGTCTGAGTTTACCTTCCGCAAGTTTTATCTGCGCTTTGATGCTGTCTGCACCCACACCCAGTTCATTTGAAAGACGGGTTGAGTAAATGTCACGCTCAACAATACTGCATCCTGCAAGAATCTGCGCCGCCGCCATAAGGAATTCGACTTTGCCGTCATCCGTTGATAAATCGCACTTTGCGCGGGCTTCAAGAAGCTTGTATTCCGTTGTGCTTGCGGCAGACCTGAGCAAATCCGCAAATCTTTCTTTGCCGTGAGTGCGGATAATTTCATCCGCATCCTTGCCGCCCGACATCTGAACAACTCTGAGCTTGAGCCCTGTTTTGTTCAGCACTCCCAATGCCCTTGCAGTTGCCGTTCTGCCTGCGCCGTCATTATCGTAGCAGATAATAATTTCATCTGCATAACGCGACAAAAGATTAGCCTGTTCGCTTGTGAATGCCGTGCCGAGGCAGGCAATTGCATTTGTGAATCCTGCCTGATGGAGGGCAATAACATCCATATAGCCTTCCACGAGTATCAACTTGTTGTCGTTGGCATTTTTCGCAAGATTAAGGCCGAAAACACCGTTGCTTTTCTTATAGACAAGAGTGTCTGATGTGTTTATGTACTTGGGTTTTGAATCGTCCATAACTCTGCCGCCGAAAGCAATAACATTGCCGCGCAGGTCAATTATGGGAAACATAACCCTGTTTCTGAAGTTATCGTAATAGTTGGCTCTCCCGTTTTTATCGGAACGCCGCGCAAGATTTGCGTGCACAAGCTCCTGCTCGGTGAAGCCTTTTGCTTTGAGATGATTTATAAGCTCACACCAGTCATTGGGGGCATATCCCAGACCGAAACGGCGGATTGTGCTCATATCAAGTCCTCTTCTGAGGAAATAATCAAGCGCTTCGCGATTCTGCGGCTTCATCAGACATTCGTGATAGAATCTTGCCGCCTCTCTGTTTGCATTGAGCAAACGGAGCCTTTGTTTGGAAAGCGTGTCGTCATATCCGTCCTCGGGCATGGACACACCTGCCATCTGCGCCACAGCCTTGACCGCTTCAATGTAGTCAAGATTCTCCATACGGCGCACAAATGTTATCACATCTCCGCCTGCACCGCAGCCGAAACAATAAAAGGAGTTGCTCTCGGGATAAACGGTAAATGACGGGGTTTTTTCATTATGAAACGGGCAAAGACCGACAAGGTTTTTACCCCTGCGTTTGAGGCTTATACTTGACGAGATAACGGACTCTATATCCACTTTGTCCTGCAATTCCTGAATAAATCTTTCGTTTATCCTCATTTACATCCTCCTTTCCGAGAATTTTCAATGTATATCAAAACCAATCGTCAGTTTTGCTCCAAGCCTGAGGAATATAAAGTCCCTCAAAAACTCTGACGGCATATCTGTCCGTCATACCCGCAATAAAATCACATGCGGCGGTGCCGATTCCGTCCCTTTCCGCAATTCCGCGGAACTGAGGAGGCAGATTCTCCATTTTCTTCGCAAAGTGATAATAAAGCTGCTGGATCATATTCACAGCCTTTTTCTCCTCGCTTTTGCAGGCGGGATTTGTGTAAACCTTTGCAAACATAAAGGTGTGAAGCTCATCAAAAGCTTCTTTTATGCCTTTTTCAAGCAGAATATCGTCACCGCTGTTTTCAATGCAGCTGAGAACAAGCGTGTTGATTCTTGCGCTTTTTGTGCCGCCCAATTCGTGGCGGATTGCAAGGGGAATATCCCCCTCGCCCATTATTCCTGCCGCAATGGCATCGTCAATGTCGTGGTTTATATAGGCAATTCTGTCCGCAAGGCGAACGATTCTGCCTTCAAGGGTAACAGCCTGCTCGCCGTTTGTGTGGCGTTCAATTCCGTTACGCACTTCGAATGTAAGGTTAAGACCCTTACCCTCTTTTTCAAGCACATCAACAACTCGCATGCTCTGTGAGTAATGCTTGAAGCCGCTGGGACAGATTTCATTGAGTGCTCTTTCGCCTGCATGGCCGAAAGGTGTGTGGCCAAGGTCGTGACCGAGAGCAATTGCTTCGGTCAGGTCGTTGTTAAGCATAAGCGCGCCTGAAACAGTTCGCGCAATCTGCGACACTTCAAGGGTATGAGTCAGACGGGTGCGGTAATGGTCACCCTCGGGTGAAAGAAAAACCTGAGTTTTGTGCTTGAGTCTGCGGAATGCGCTGCAGTGAATAATTCTGTCTCTGTCTCTCTGGAATGCCGTTCTTATGGGGCACTCTTCCTCGGGTCTCAGTCTGCCCTGACTGTTGTCCGCAAATGTGGCACGTGAGGACAAAACTTTTCTCTCGTTTGCACAGGTCATTTCTCTGATAGTATTCATCCGTTTCACCCCTTCAATAACTTAATACGCTGTTTTTTGCGCTTTTCCCTCTGAGTAATTTGTGAATAAATTGTTAACTTTTTCTTTTAAGTAAACCCGTAAAGAAATATACGGTTTTGGTGATTCTGTCAATCACCGAGGGATTCCAGTCTTCCTCAGGTGCATAATCTATTCCGATTTCATCAAGAATCTTTTCATAGGCAAGGAATCTGCGCTGAAAATCAGCGGCATTCTTATTTTTTCTCTCCGTCCATCCTGTTTCCGCAACCGCTGTAAACCTGGGAAAAAACATATAACAAAGATGGCTGAAATTATTGATATATTCCGTCCATATAGGCACTTCAACGCCCGCGACCGTGCTTTTATCCCTGATTTTTCTGTCAATGGGATTGTAATTATAGGTTTTCATAAGAGGTGTCATCGAATACGGATAGTCGCAGTAATAGTGATAAAAGTCGGAATTAATCATTTTTCCGCCGTTGTTTGCAAAGTCAACGGAATGCTTTTTCATATCCATCCACATCTGCACCGTCACGTCACGGTCAACAATACCGCTGCGGAGGCTTTCGTTCCAGACCGTTGCTTTTCTGTCTCTGGATTTAAGAAATTCAACAATACGGTTTGTGAACCAACCCTGCAGTTCTTCTTCGTTCTTAAGACCCTCTTCACGGATTCTGCGTTGACAGTGAGGGCATTCTTTCCACCTGTTTTTGGGAGCTTCATCTCCGCCGATGTGAATATATTCTGACGGGAATATTTCCAGAATATCCTCCAGAATATCAAACACCACTTCAAAAGTTTCATCCTTGCCCGCGCAGAGAATATCCTGATAAATTCCCTGCGAGGTTTTCACTTCAACCGTCTCTCCCTTGCAGGAAATCTGCGGAAAAGCGTGAAGAAGCGCCGATGTGTGACCGGGCATATCAATTTCGGGAATAACTGTTATATATCTTTCGGCGCAATATTCCACGACTTCTTTCATTTCCTCAGGAGTGAAATAGCCGCCGTATTCGCCTGTTTCTTTAAGTCTGCCGAAATCGGAACTTTTTCTCACCGAGCCTTTGATATGAGCATCGGGTCTGCGCGAAGAATAAAAACGGAATCCCTGGTCGTCCGTCAGATGCCAATGCATAATATTCATTTTTACGCTTGCCGCCGCATCAACCAGTCTCTTTATTTCTTCAACAGAAAATATGTGGCGCACCGTATCAATCATAAATCCTCTGTACGGAAACGCAGGCTTATCCTCTATTCTGACGCAGGGGCAAACACCGCCAAGCTGACGCAGTGTCTGTTTGCCGTAAAAAATCGCCTTTTCCGAACCGCCGCAAAGATTTATGCCGTTTTTATCAACCGTCAGGGAATATTCCTCTTCTCCAAGCTTTTCATCAACGGAAACAGCGAGCTTTTCAAGGTCTGTTTCAACCTCGCCCCCAAGAAATTCAACCTTGTTGGGCATCGGAACAACATCAATTTTCTTCATTTTCTCATCCTCCGTCAAAAGGGCAATAACGGGTTGCAGATAACTGCAACCCGTCAATTAATTCATTCGTCTTCTTCGTCCGCCGTTTCGGGTTTAGGAAGAATTTCAACCTTTATTTCGTCAATGCGGCGCTCATCAATGGAAAGAACCGTGAAACGAAGATTTTCGTATTCTGCCGTTATAGGCTCCTCACCGATTTCCGTGGGGAGATATCCCAGCAGACTTATAACAAAACCGCCTATGGTATCATAATCGCCTTCGGGCAGGTCAGTGCCCACAAGCTCATCAATTTCATCAATGTTTGTTGTGCCTTCAACATTGAATGTTGTTTCGTTTATCTGCTTGATTTCCTCTTCCTCATCGTCATATTCATCCTGAATATTGCCAACGATGGATTCGAGCACATCTTCAAGAGTTACAATGCCTGCTGTTCCGCCGTATTCATCAACAACAACGGCAAACTGAGTTCTGCTGTCGTTCATCGCCTTGAAAAGGTCGCCGCAGCTCTGTGTTTCGGGCACATAGAGAGTTTTTCTCATTACCTTGTCGATAGTGAGGTCGGCAGGAATACCGTGACCTACATACTTAAGCAGGTCTTTTGCGTAAAGTACACCCACAATACTGTCAGGGTCATCCTCATAAACAGGAATTCGTGAATATCCGTTTTCAACCGCAAGTTCCGCAACTTCTTCAAGAGAGCGGGTCACTTCGATTGCCGTCATTTCCGTTCTGTGAGTCATAATGTCGCCTGCATCAAGGTCATCAAAATCAAAGATGTTGTCAATCATTTCTTTCTGAGCATCTTCAATAACGCCTTTTTCGCCGCCCACATCAACCATCAGGCGGATTTCCTCTTCGGTCACTTCCTCTTCATCGGCATTGGGATCAAAGCCGAAAAGACGGACAATGGCATTTGTGGAAAGAGCAAGAACCTTGACAAAAGGTTTTGTTGCCGCCGCAACAAAAGAAAGAATTCCGACAACCTTGAAAGCTACTTTTTCGGGAATCTGCATTCCGATTCTCTTGGGCGCAAGCTCGCCGAGAACAAGTGAAAAATATGATGTCACTATTGTGATAAGTACAACCGAAACGCCGTTGATAACACTGTATCCGATCTGAGAAACAGGAGTGTTCATCAAAGCATTTGTCAGCATTTCCGCAAAGTTCTGCGATGCTGAAGCTGATGTCAGGAATCCTGCAAGAGTAACACCGATCTGAATTGTGGATAAAAATCTGCTTGAATTCTCCGTCAGCTTAACAATCTGCTTTGCTTTTTTGTTGCCCTCCTCGGCAAGACGCTGCATCTTTGTGTCGTTGAGAGAAATAATTGCAATTTCACTCATTGCAAAGAAAGCGTTGACAATGATGAGAACAAACAAAAGCAGCACTTTTAACACAATAGAAAGAGGGTCTGTTGAAATTTCAGCCGCTGCCAGCTGAATCGCGGGTCCGGGGTCATCCATCTTAGGATTAGCTCCTTTCAAAAATAAAAAATAGTATATTTATAATATCATACTGTCAGGAATATGTCAACATTACTGCGACCGTGCTAAAGTCCATAACAACTCAAAAGAGGAAACTACACCGCTCAATTCAGCCACGGATGCTTTTTTCGAGCCGAAAACGCCCAAAATCCGACCAAATCAGTTTGGTGACCGTTTTTTGGTACAGAAAAGGTGATAATATTATGCTGACAAATCGCTGTGACTGTGATATAATGTCATATATAAATTTTCGGGAGATGTTGCAATGCTCTATCTGATTCTCGCCACGGCAGGCGGCGGCAAAACAACACATATAATGAACCTCATTCAGCAGTTTTCCGCGGGAGGTCACAAAAAACTGAGCCTTATTGTGCCTGAGCAGTTTTCTTTCACAAGTGAAAAGATTATGCTCGGAAGAGTCGGCGCAAAGGCAATGGCGGATATTGATGTCCTCAGCTTCACAAGCCTTGGTGAAAAGCTTGTGGGCAGACCCGCTATGCACGAGCGCAGACGCCTGAGCGACAGTGCAAAAGCTGTGCTGATGAAAAACGCCCTTAATACCGTCAAGGACAAGCTTACTCTTTACGGAAAGCACACCTCACGCAGGTCTGTTATCTCTGAATTCGTTGCCCTTTCTTCCGAATTCAAGCAGAATTCTCTTGCTACGGATTCCGTGCGCCTTGCCCTTGCTCAGGAGGAAAACACTCTTCTGAAAATGAAGCTTTCCGACATCATCACCGTGCTTGACGCTTATGATGCGGCGGTGGAAGGCAGCTTCTTCAATCCCGATGATTTGCTCACCGAGCTTT
The DNA here is from genome assembly GCA_937919155.1 of uncultured Clostridia bacterium. Classification (GTDB taxonomy): domain Bacteria; phylum Bacillota; class Clostridia; order Oscillospirales; family Acutalibacteraceae; genus CAG-177. Next base: position 14,744 of record CALFPM010000131.1, on the reverse strand, counting down.
GTGACATTTTACCCGATACCGATTATTTCAACGGCAGAATAGTTTTCATTGACGGTTTCCGCGGCTTTACCGCGCAGGAATACAAGGTGATTTCTCATATGCTTCAGAAAGCAACCGCCGTTTATATTACGCTCTGCACCGATAACCTCAACAACAGCAATGACGAAACAGACCTTTTCGCACACACAAAAAGAACGGCAAAAAAACTCATTGAAGCCGCTAAAAAATATAATGTTCCCGTTGCAAAGCCTCAGTATCTTTCAATGCGGAGCAAGTTCAATAACTTTCCGCCGCAGATTCAGAGATTCAATTCTCCCGAGCTTTGCGCTCTTGAAAAGGAACTTTTTTCCCCCACTCCGAATGTTTATGAAGACGAGTGCGGAAACATCACTCTCTGCAAGGCTCCCGATATATATTCCGAATGCGAGTTTATTGCCTGTACGGCAAAAAAACTTATCCGCGAAAGAGGCTACCGCTGCAAGGATATTGCGGTTATCGCCCGCGACAGTTCAGGCTACGAAGCGCCCCTCAGAGCGGCTCTCAGGAAATGCGGCATTTCCGTTTTCGAGGACAGCAGACAAAGCGTTGATGTTTCTCCCGTTATCGCTCTGCTCAGCAGCGCGGTGAACATCGCGGCATCGGGTTTTGACACGGAATCCCTTATGAGATATCTCAAAACGGGTCTTGCAGGATTTGACACCGAGGAAATTTCCGCAGTTGAAAACTACTCCTATCTCTGGAACCTCAGCGGCGGTGCCTGGCTTTCCGACTGGACTCAGAACCCCCGCGGATTCGGCGAGAAAACAGCGGAAGATGACACAGCCGAACTCTGCAGGCTTAACGATATCAGAAAAAGAATTGTCTCCCCTCTTTATTCCCTCCGCGAAAATCTGAGAGAAACAACGGGAAGCGAAGCCGCCGAAGCAATATTTGCTTTCCTCGAACGAATTGATGCTCCCGTGAATATACGCGAGCTTGCCGTTTCCCTTGAAAATCAGGGTGAATCGGGTCTCGCCCTTGAGCTTGACCGTATGTGGGAGGTCATCATTGACCTGCTGGACAGTTTCGATGCTCTTTCAGCAGGGAAGAACCTTGACGCAAAAGAAATTGCGGATACTCTTGAGCTTATGCTCAGCGTTCAGACCGTTGGCAGTCTGCCTCAGGGGCTTGACGAAATAACCATCGGCTCCGCAGACAGAATACGCACCGCTTCGCCCAAAATTGTTTTCATCGCAGGTGCCAACAACGGCGTTTTCCCTGCCCTGCCCTTTACAGGCTCTGCGCTCACGGACAAAGACCGCCGCAAAATGAGCGAAATGGGTATCGAACTTTCCGATTTCGGCGAATACAAACTTGCGGAAGAAAAACTCATTGCATACACCGCATTCTGTTGCGCATCGGATATGCTTTTCGTGTGCTGTCCCGAGCGCAATTCCAAAGGCGAACAACTTGCACCCTCTGAGCTTTACGCAAAAATAAAGACTCTTTTCCCCTCCTGCAACGAAATCCTCACTCAGGAGCTTGACGGGCTTTATTTTGTTGAGGGTGAAGACCTTGCTTTTGAGCAGCTTGCTTCAAATAAATCCAAAAACAACGAGCTTTATTCATCTCTCAATGAATATTTTTCAGCCGAAGACGGTTACGGCGGAAAAATTGCCGCACTTGACCGCGCGGCAGGCGGCAGAGAATTCAGAATTGAAGATAAATCCGCGGCACAGGCTCTTTTCGGCAAAGATATGTACATGTCAGCTTCCAGAGTTGAAAGCTTCTATAAATGTCCTTTCGCTTATTTCTGCCGCTACGGAATCAAGGCAATGCCAAGAAAAATTGCGGAGCTTGACCCGATGCAGAGAGGCACCGTCATTCACTATGCACTGGAAATGCTTCTCACAAAGTATGAGCGTGATGAACTGACAAATATGAGTCGGGCTGAGCTGATGAAATTTTTTGATGAATTGCTCACAGAATATCTCAACACACGCCTTGACGGCGCAAACAGAAGCGAAAGATTCATTTATCTGTTCAAAAAGCTGATAAGCTCCGTCTGCGATGTTGCGCAAAGGCTCATCAAAGAACTTTCACAGAGCAAATTCACCCCCGTTGAATTTGAACTCAAAATCGGCAGTGACGGCGAAATCCCGTCATATGAAGTGCCTTGCGCCGAAGGAAAAGTTGTTATTTCAGGTTCGGTTGACCGTGTTGACGAGGCAATAATCAACGGCAAAAAATATGTGAGAATAATTGACTATAAATCATCGGGCAAGGATTTTGCCCTGAGCGATGTTACTCAGGGTCTTAATATGCAGATGCTCATTTATCTTTTCTCACTCTGGCAGAACGGCGGCGAAAAACTTGGCGAATTCACCCCTGCAGGCGTGCTTTACTGCTCTGCAAAATCACCCATGGTTTCCGTTGACAGAAATGCAGATGACAGTACCCTTGAAAAAGAAATACAGAAAAAATGCGGTATGACAGGCATCATTCTGAATGACATTGATGTTGTTGTTGCAATGGATGAAAACCTGAGCGGTCTTTACGCCCCCGCAAAAATATCAAAGGGTTCTCTGAACGGCTCACTCATCGGACTTCGCCAGCTTGAAAAGCTGAAAGAAAAGGCCGATAAAATCCTTGCGGAAATGGCTGATTCACTCCACTCAGGCATGATTTCCGCATATCCCTCTTACGGCAAAAACTACGAAAAAGTGTGCGAATACTGCGAATATAAATCAGTCTGCTCCTATGAGGAAGGAATTCCCGTCAGAGAGTTGATTGACAGTGACCTTGCAGCCGTGCTTGAAAATCTTGAGAAAGGAGATGAGAAGAATGGCAATTGATTGGACCCCCGACCAGCAAAAAGCCATTGAAGCCCGCAAAGGCACCTTGCTTGTCAGTGCTGCGGCAGGTTCGGGCAAAACAGCGGTGCTTGTTGAAAGAGTTATCCGCAGAATCTGCGATTCGCAAAACCCCTGTGATGTCGAAAATCTTCTCATCGTCACCTTTACCGACGCGGCGGCGGCACAGATGAAAGAAAAAATCCACGCCGCCATCGGCAAAAAGATTGCAGAAAATCCAGATGACAAGCGTCTGCGCCGTCAGCAGCTTATGCTGCCTTGCGCAAGCATCTGCACCATTGACTCATTCTGCATAGGTCTTGTCCGTGAGAATTTTCACACTCTCGGCATTTCTCCCGATTTTGCGCTTCTTGACGAAGGCAAGCTTTCCGTTCTCCGCTCTCAGGCGGTTAACACCGTTGTCGACAGTCTTCACGAAGAACATTCCGAAAGCTTTATGACACTCTCCGAACTCATCAGCGACAAAAAAGATGACAGTAAACTCATTGATGCAATTCTTAAACTATATAATCTCTCCATGGCATATCCTTTCCCCGAAAAATGGCTTGATTCCCTTGCATCGGCATTCGGGAATCCCGTCAGCGCAGAGGAAAGCGTATGGGGCAAAACCATAAAATCCTATGCCGAACAGCTTCTGAACACCTGCATTGCAGACACAGAGCATTGCATCTCACTGCTCGCCGAGGAACCTGAACTCGAAGCAAAATACAGACCCACTTTCGAAGAAGACAAGCAACTTTTCGAGCAGCTTCTTGATGTGCTTCAGAACTGCGGATGGGACGAAAGAGTCGAAAAATACGCAAAAATCCCGTTTGTGAAAATTGCAAATGCACCCAGAGGCTATGAAAGTTCCGTAAAAGAAATCTGTAAAAGCACACGAGCCTCATACAAATCCCGTGCCGCAAAACTCAGCGGTCTGTTCTGCATAACAGAAGAAGACCACGCCGCGGATTCCGCACTTCTCACTCCCGTCATTGCCGAGCTTGTGGGCGCAGTCAAAAAATTCTCCGAAGAATTCTCCCGTCTCAAGGAGCAGGAAAACGGAGCGGATTTCAGTGACACACTCCACCTTGCCTTAAAGCTTCTTGTTGAGCCGACTGAGAACGGTTATGTGCGCTCTCCCCTTGCACTGGGACTTGCAGAAAACTATTCTGAAATCCTTGTTGACGAGTATCAGGATGTCAACAAGGCTCAGGATATGATATTCAGCGCACTTTCAAAAGACGAAAACAACCTGTTTATGGTCGGTGACGTCAAGCAGAGCATTTACCGTTTCAGACAGGCTATGCCCGAAATCTTCCTTGCCCGCCGTGACGGTATGGAAGAATATGACGAAAATGAAGAAAACTATCCCGCAAAGGTTACCTTGGGCAAAAACTTCCGCAGCCGAAAAGGCGTGACAGAAACGGTCAACTTCATTTTCAGCTCTCTTATGAGCCGCGATGCAGGCGGTCTTGACTACGATAAAAACGAATTTCTTGAGGCTTCTGCCGACTATCCTCCCGGTTCGGATGCGGACACCGAGGTTTGTCTGATTGAAACGGCAAAAGATGATTTTCTCAGTGCTCAGGCAAGGTATGCGGCAGATTACATTGAAAAAGCAATTGCCGAAGGAATGAAATTCACTGACGGAAAAACTCAGCGCGAAGCCCGCTACGGAGACTTCTGCATCCTTTTGCGCAGTGTCAAAAAATGTGCGCGGGAATTTGTTGAGGAGCTTGCGGCAAGAGGCATTCCCTACAGTTGCGAATCGGGAAACAGTTTTCTTGAGGCTCCCGAAATAATGTTTATGATTTCTCTGCTGAAAATCATTGACAATCCCGTTGACGATATTCCTCTTGCAACCGTGTTGCTCTCCCCCGTTTTCGGCTTTACTCCCGATGACCTTGCACTCATGAGAGCGGCAAACCGCAAAGGCTCATTCTATCAATGCATTGTGAATTCCGCGGAAAACGGCAACGAAAAGTCCGCAATGTTCCTTGAAAAAATCAAGTCCGTGCGCCGCATAGCCTCCACCGTTTCTTCAGGTGAGCTTATCCGCCGACTGATTGAAGAAACAGGCTACGGTGCCATTGTTCACGCGATGAAAGACAGTTCAAAACGCAGAGCAAACCTCAATTATCTCATCGACCTTGCCAACAAATACGAAAACACGGGCAAAAAAGGTGTCTCGGGCTTCATCCGATATGTTGACAGTGTTGTGAAAAGCGGCGGAGACATTGCGGGAGAAACCAAGGCAGACGAGGGCAACACCGTAAAAATCATGACCATTCACAAGAGCAAGGGTCTTGAATTCCCCGTTTGCTTCATCGGTGCCTGTGAAAAGAAATACAGCGACCTTTCGCTCAAAGAAGACCTGATGATCGCCCCCGAAAACGGCATAGGAATAAAAACGGTATGCGGCTCTGCAAAATACGATACTCTTGCCCGCATTGCCGCAAAGCTTGAAATAAAAAAAGCCGAGCATTCCGAGGAACTCCGTGTTCTTTATGTTGCGCTGACACGCCCGAAAGAAAAACTGATTATCCTTGCATCCTCTGCGGACTGGAACAAAGAACTTTCAAAAATTTCGGCAAATATCCGCAAAGAAAGGCTCATTGATCCTCTCACAGTAATTGATTTCACCAGCTACAGCGACTGCATTCTCTCTTCACTCATCAGGCATCCCGATGCCCATTCTCTCCGCAATGCGGCGGGCATTTCCGCTTCTGTTGCCCTGTCCTGTGATGAAAGGCTGAAAACATCCGTTATTCCTGCAAGCAAGCAGGAAATTCAGGCAGTCACCATACCTGAGCCGCCCGATGCAGACGAAGAAACCGTTTCGGAAATCAGATGCAGGCTCAGTTATGTATATCCTCATAATCATCTTAACGGAATCATTGCAAAACGCATTGCTTCAAAGCTTGACAGCGTTGAAATAAGCGGTGAATACTTTGCTTCACGCAAACCTGCTTTTGCAAGCAAAAACCGCCTCACTCCCGCTCAGCGAGGAACGGCAACTCACCGTTTTATGCAATATGCAGACTATGAAAAAGCAAGTGCAGACGTTGCAGGCGAGCTTGAAAAGCTTGTGGCTCAGGGTATGCTGACTCAGACCGAGGCAGATGTTGTTGACCAAAAAGCAATTTCCGCATTCTTTGCAGGCGAACTTGCAGAACGCATACTCAAAGCGGAAAAGGTATATAAAGAATATGCATTCACCGCGGCAATTCCTCTTGAAGAAATGGAACCTGACATCAAAGCCGAAAACGAGGTTATAATAATCGAGGGTGTTGCCGACTGCGCTTTTGTTGAAAACGGGGAGCTTGTTGTCATTGACTTCAAAACAGACAGGGTCAATGACGCCGCAGAGCTTGCCGAAAAATACAGAGAGCAGCTTTCGGTTTATCGCCGATGTCTTGCGGAGGTTATCGGTCTTCCCGTTAAAGAGACTCTTATTTACTCTTTCAGGCTTGGCGAAACTGTTGAAATTCAATAAAAATCAGTCATAACCAAAAAAATTTCAAAAAATGCTTGCAATTTTATGTTTTATGTGATAAAATCCATTCGTTATGTTATGTATAAAACCGAAAGAGGTGACAATAATGAAGGAAGGAATCCATCCTAAGTACGAACAGACCGAAATCCGTTGCGCATGCGGTGAGGTTATCACTACCGGTTCAACAAAGGAAAATCTCCGTGTTGATATCTGCTCAAAGTGCCATCCGTTCTTCACAGGTAAGCAGAAGCTCGTTGATACCGGCGGACGCGTTGATCGTTTCAACAAGCGTTTCAATCTTAACAACAAATAATAGCAAAATTAGCGGTGCATTTTGCGCCGCTTTTGCTTTTTGGCGGCGATAAGACGCCGCAACCGTAATTAAATCGTAAAAGACAAGAGGTGAAACAATGGCGGAAAAGAGTTACAAAACAATAAGAACCGCATCTCAGGATGAATACATCGTCAAAAAATCCCGCTTCATCGGGCATATAAAGCCTGTCAAAACAGCCGAGGAAGCTCTGGAATTCATTGCACAGGTCAGCAAAAAGCATTGGGATGCAACTCACAATGTTTATGCTTATATCATCAGGGAGGGCGGCATCAAACGCTATTCCGATGACGGCGAACCTCAGGGCACCGCGGGAATCCCCGTGCTTGATGTGCTTGAAAAAACAGGTGTTACCGATTGCGCCGTTGTTGTTACCCGTTATTTCGGAGGAATTATGCTTGGCGCAGGCGGTCTTGTGAGGGCATATTCCCACTCCGCTTCAATTGCCGTTGCCGCAGGCGGAATTGTTACCCGTGCAATGTGCGCAAGACTCAAAGTTACCTGCGACTACTATTTTTACGGCAAGCTTTCGTCACTCGTTCCCGAAAGCGGCGGAGTAATCGAAGACACGATTTTTGAAGATAACGTTACTCTGGTTTTCCGAATGCCGCTTGAAATCATTGATGGCTTCAACGCAAAACTCATAGATATCAGCAACGGCAGATACAGCGTTACGAAAACCGAGGAGTTCTTTGCAGATATTGATTAACAAAAAACCGACTGTGACAAAATCGCCACAGTCGGAATTTTTTATTTCTTATTGATTTTGAAAACGTAATTAAAGGCTTCGATTACTGCGATTACCGAAATGAATCCGCATGCAAGAATCAGTGACCACTGAAGGTCGATTGTACCTCTCCTGAAGTTATCCCACGCAACTTCCCAGGATACAAGGAAAGCGGCGCACTCAAGAGCAAGCATTGAGAAAATGTGAAGGCCTTTGATTTTTCCGCCGCCGATAAGGGAGATATCCAGCGCAACGAATGCGGCAGCAAGAATAAACAGCGGAAGCACAAACTCGGGCAGCCAGTTGAACATATCGGTTTTGCTCATTAAGTAATATGTATAACCGATTATCGAACCGAAACAGATGAGGGCAGTTACCACGGGAGGAGTTACCTTTAACACGGGCAATACCGTTACAACCCAAGTAACAATAAGTGCACCAACAACATAACCGAACCAATAATCATAGCGGTCAAATGCAACGTCAATGGCAACGCAGATGCTTGCGGGGAACACCATAAACGCGGTTACAAGTGCCGCATAACTCTTTGAGCCTTTGCCGGGCATTCTGAACAAAGATTTCTTTTCCGTTTCAGGAGCCTTATCGGGTCCGCAATCGGGACAATAAGCGGCACCCGAGGGAATTTCCTTGCCGCATTTGGAACAATACATAATTTATCCTCCTTACAAATGATGGATTTATTATACAATTAACGAAAATAAAAATCAATACCAAAAGAAAAATTGACAAACAATTCACAGTGTTGTAATATATAGTAGTTTATAGTTTTATACAATTATATTTACCGAAAGGCGGATTATATATGGCAGTTTTCAGACCGTTCAAAGCTATCAGACCTCTTCCTGAATTTGCTTCACAGGTGGCCGCTCTTCCCTATGACGTTATGAACAGCGCAGAGGCGGCAGAAATGGTTAAGGGCAAGCCCTGTTCATTCCTTCATGTTGACAAAGCGGAGATTGATCTTCCCGAGGGGACAAACCTTTATTCAGAGCAGGTTTATCTCAAGGCGAGAGAAAATCTTGACAAGCTGGTCAGCGAAAATATCTGTGCTCAGGATGATAAGGCAAGATTTTATATTTACCGCCAGATTATGAACGGCAGAAGTCAGACAGGTCTTGTCGGCTGCGTTTCCATTGATGATTATATCAACAACATCATCAAAAAGCACGAACTTACAAGAGCCGACAAAGAGGCAGACAGAATCAACCATGTTGATTACTGCGATGCCAACACAGGCCCCATCTTCCTCACATACCGTCCTCAGGCAGAAGTTGCCGCCATTCTCAGGGATTGGTGCGCAAATCACAGCCCCGAGTATGATTTCGTGACCGATGACGGAATTGCCAACACCGTTTGGGTTATTGATTCCGATGAAATAAACGCAAGAATTGCTGCACTTTTCGCAAATGTTGATTATCTTTATATTGCAGACGGCCACCACAGAGCCGCATCCGCCGTAAAAGTTGGTCTCAAGCGCAGAGAGCAGTTCCCCGATTTTGACGGCAATGAAGAATTCAATTATTTCCTCGCAGTGCTTTTCGACTGCAACGAGCTTGAAATAATGGATTACAACCGCGTTATGAAAGACCTCAACGGCAACACAGAGGATGAATTCATCGCAAAAATCAGCGAAAAATTCACCGTTGAGCCTGCAGGAGAAAAGGCATACAAACCCGAAAACGCTCACACTTTCGGCATGCTTCTTGGCGGCAAATGGTACAAACTGACCGCAAAAGACGGCACATTCAATGCCGCTGACCCCGTTGAATCCCTCGATGTTTCCATTCTTCAGAATAATCTTATCTCCCCCATTCTCGGTATTGACGACCCCAGAACAGACAAGAGAATTGACTTTGTCGGCGGAATCAGAGGTCTGGGCGAGCTTGAGCGCAGAGCAAGCGAAGATATGTGCCTTGCATTCTCAATGTATCCCACAACTCTTGAAGAACTTATGGACATTGCGGATGCGGGTCAGATTATGCCTCCCAAATCAACCTGGTTTGAGCCTAAACTCCTCAGCGGACTTTTCATCCATAAACTTAAATGATTTATGTATGCTTTTGCACAAAACCTGTGACACAAAAGCAGGTTATTGCATAGTATTCACAAATATGCCGATTTTATGCATGTATTCCTTGACTTTATGCAGGATTGTGTGTATAATTATTCGTACATTACACCGAAAGGTACATAATTATGAACAAAACCAAGATTTTTATAGACGGTAAAGAGGGCACAACAGGTCTTCGCATCTTTGAACGCCTTGCCAACCGTGACGATGTTGAAATAATAACTCTCTCCGATGAGCTTCGCAAGGATACTGCTGCAAGAAAGCAGGCTCTCAACTCCTGCGACATCGCATTCCTCTGCCTGCCCGATGCGGCGGCAACAGAGGCGGTTTCGCTTATTGATAACCCCGAGGTCAAGGTAATTGACGCTTCAACGGCTCACCGTACTCTGCCTGATTGGGCTTACGGCTTCCCCGAGCTTTCGCCCGCTCATCTTGAAAAAATCAGGAATTCAAAGAGAGTTGCCGTGCCCGGTTGCCATGCAAGCGGATTTATCGCCCTTGTTTATCCTCTCATTGAAGCAGGAATCATCCCTGCCGATACCCTGCTTACCTGTCATTCAATTACAGGCTACAGCGGCGGCGGCAAAAAGATGATAGGTCAGTATGAAAGCGTTTCAAGAGAAGCTTTCCTTAATTCACCCCGTCAGTACGGCCTTACACAGGAGCATAAGCACCTCAAGGAAATGAAAGCAATTACGGGAATTGAAAATCTGCCCGTATTCTGCCCCATTGTTGCTGATTACTACAGCGGAATGGCTGTCACAGTGCCTCTCTTCAAGCAGAATCTCTGCGAGGGCAAAAGCATTGAAGACATAATTGAGGTTTATAAAAATAAATACAACTCCGATTTCGTTAAATTCACCGAGGATACAGGTGCAGACGCTATGTTCAGCGCAGAAAAAATGAGCGGAAATGACGGAATGGAAATTTTCGTTATGGGTAATGAGGACAGAGTTCTTCTCCTTGCCCGTTACGATAATCTCGGCAAGGGCGCTTCGGGTGCCGCCGTTGAATGCATGAACATTCTTATGGGAATCGACCCCAAAACAGGTCTTTCTCTCTGATTTTGAAAGGATAATAAAGATGAAACAGATTTCAGGCGGCATCTGCGCCGCAAAAGGCTTCACCGCAAGCGGAGTTCATTGCGGAATAAGAAAGAACAAGACAAAGAAAGACCTTGCCCTTATTTTCAGCGAGAAAAAGGCGACAGCCGCTTGTGTTTACACAACAAACCTCGTTAAGGGTGCTCCCATAACCGTTACAAAAAACAATGTTGCTGACGGCTACGCTCAGGCAGTTATCTGCAACAGCGGCAACGCAAACACCTGCAACGCCAACGGCATTGAGATTGCAGAAGAAATGTGCGCACTTATTTCAAAGGAGCTTAATATCAGCGAAAAAGATATTATCGTTGCATCAACAGGCGTTATCGGTCAGACTCTTGACATTGCCCCCATCGCAGAGGGAATTCCCTCACTTGTCAAGGAGCTTAAGGCTGACAGTGACGATGCGGCGGCGGCTATTATGACCACCGACACGGTTGAAAAATGCGTTTCATTCTCATTTGAAATCGGCGGCAAAGAATGCAAAATCGGAGGCATTGCAAAAGGCTCGGGTATGATTCATCCCAACATGGCAACAATGCTTGTTTTTGTTACAACAGACTGCGCAATCAGCCGCGATATGCTTCAGAAAGCACTCAGCGAGGATGTCAAGTCCTCATTCAATATGGTCAGCGTTGACGGCGACACATCAACAAACGATATGGTTTCCGTTATGGCAAACGGTCTTGCAGGCAATGACGAAATCACCGCCGAGGGCGAAGATTTTGACACATTCTGCAAAGCACTCAATGCAGTTACAACCCACCTTTGCAGAATGATTGCAGGTGACGGTGAGGGCGCAACAAAGCTTCTCGAATGCATTGTTGACGGTGCGGCAACCAAGGAAATTGCGGTTACGGTTTCAAAGTCAGTTATCTGCTCATCACTTTTCAAGGCGGCTATGTTCGGCGCTGATGCAAACTGGGGCAGAGTTCTCTGCGCAATCGGCTACAGCGGCGCGGATGTTGACGTCACAAAGATTGATGTTTCATTCAAATCCGTTGCAGGTCAGATTGACGTTTGCAAAAACGGCGCAGGCATTGATTTCTCCGAAGAAATTGCAAAGAAAGTTCTTTCTGAAAAAGAAATTCAGGTGCTTATCAGCCTCAACAGCGGCGATTTCAGCGCAACCGCATGGGGATGCGACCTGACATATGATTATGTTAAAATTAACGGCGACTACAGAACATAAGGATGAATAAATATGGAAATCTCAAATCTTCTCAGAGGTCAGGTGCTTGTTGAAGCCCTGCCCTATATTCAGAAATATTCAAACAAAATTGTTGTTATCAAATACGGCGGCAACGCAATGCTCAACGAGGAGCTTAAGAATGCCGTTATGGGCGATGTTGCTCTGCTTTCACTTATCGGTGTCAAGGTTGTGCTTGTTCACGGCGGCGGCCCCGAAATCAACGAAATGCTGGGCAAAATCGGCAAGAAAAGCGAATGGGTTGACGGTCTCCGCGTCACAGACAAAGAAACCGTTGATGTTGTTCAGATGGTGCTTGCAGGCAAAGTGAACAAGAGCCTTGTTGCCCTGCTCGGCAGACTCGGCTGCGATGCAATCGGTCTTTGCGGTGCAGACGGTCACCTCATCAGCGCAAAAGTGAAGGATGAGCGTCTCGGCTTTGTGGGTGAAATCACAGATGTTAACCCCGCACCCATTCTTGACCTGCTTGAAAAGGGATATGTTCCCGTTATTTCAACAACAGCCTGCGACAACGAAGGCAATATTTACAACATCAATGCAGACACTGCTGCTGCAAAAATCGCAGCCGCACTCAAGGCAGAAAGCTTCATTTCAATGACTGACATTGCAGGCATTCTCCGCGATAAGGATGACCCCTCAACACTCATCCCCAAAATTTATGTGAGCGACATTCCTCAGCTTATTCACGAGGGCATTATTTCAGGCGGTATGATTCCCAAAATTGACTGTTGCGGCGAGGCAATCCGCAGAGGAGTAAATAAAGTGTTTATTCTTGACGGCACCGTGCCTCACTCACTGCTGATCGAAACTCTTACTGATGAGGGTCTGGGCACAATGTTTGTTCAGGGTTAAGGTGATTTTATGAGCATTTTTGAAACAGATAAAAAATACGTTGCGGGCACTTATGCCCGATTCCCCGTTGAGCTTTCAGAGGGCAATGGTGCTCTGCTTTACGGCGAGGACGACAAGGAATACATTGACCTTGGCAGCGGCATTGCGGTAAACACTTTCGGCACAGCAGATGCCGAGTGGGTTGAGGCTGTTACCGTTCAGGCGTCACTCCTCGGCCACACTTCAAATCTTTATTACACAAAGCCTTGCGCAGAACTTGCACAGATGCTTTGCGAAAGAACGGGCATGAAGAAAGTATTCTTCTCAAACTCGGGTGCAGAAGCAAACGAATGCGCAATAAAGACTGCACGCCTTTGGGCACTTAAAAATAAGGGTGAGGGCAATTCTACAATCATCACCCTCAAAAACAGTTTCCACGGCAGAACGATCACAACTCTTGCCGCAACGGGACAGGATAATTTCCACACCGATTTCGGCCCCTTTACCGAGGGCTTCGTTTATGCCGAGGCAAACAACCTTGATTCCGTCAGGGAACTTGCGGATGCAAACGGATGCGCCGCAATTATGATGGAAACAATTCAGGGCGAGGGCGGCGTTTTGCCCCTGACCGATGAATTTGTCAAGGGAGTTTTTGAACTTGCCAAAGAAAAGAATATGCTTGTTATCATTGACGAAGTTCAGACAGGCAACGGCAGAACGGGCAAGCTTTACAGCTACATGCACTACGGTGTAATGCCCGATATCGTTTCAACCGCAAAGGGTCTTGCAGGCGGTCTGCCCCTCGGATGCACAATGCTCGGTGAAAAGGTGCAGGATATTCTCGCACCCGGCAGCCACGGTTCAACATTCGGCGGCAATCCCATCTGCTGCGCAGGCGCAATCAGCGTTCTTTCAAGACTTGACGATAATCTGATGACAGATGTCACCAAAAAGAGCGAATATATTATTTCAAGGCTTTCCGCCTGCAGCAAGGTAAAGAGCATTTCAGGCAAGGGCTTTATGCTTGGCATTGAATGCGAAAAACCTGCAAAGGAAATCATCGCATCAGCAATGGAAAAGGGCGTTCTTGTTCTCAGCGCAAAAACAAAAGTGCGCCTCCTGCCTCCCCTCAACATTCAGTTTGAACTGCTCGAGGATGCAATGGACAAGCTGATTGAAGCAATTGAAGAGTAAAAAAATCAACGGGTCGCAAAAGCGACCCGTTTTTTTATTCAATATTTTCTTTTCTGAACCTTTTGTCAAAATATCCCATAAGCCACACGGCAGAGGTAACGTCAACCGCAATTTCAAGAATCACAAACGCCACACTCATAACCGTCTGAGCCGTTTCTCCCGTGAAAACGGGAAAAACCTCCGCAAGAATTCCCACAAGATAGTGAACAATGCTTGCCGCTTTTGATGCAACATAAACAACGCCGAGAAACATAAGTCTGTCTCTGCGGTTGTGATAAGCAACGTGTGCAAAGCTGTCATAGATGATAAATGATATTATAACCGCCACTATGGATACAACATCGCCCCATACGGTGAGGTGGGCATAGTCGGAATAGAAAAATCTCAGAAATCCGTGAAACAGCGCTGCAAAAAGCGCATTTACCGCCGTTTCCAGAAAAACGGCAAGGGCTATGTATTGAGTAACCGAACGCAGTTTTTTCTCCATTCTGCTCCTCCGTTCCCGATTTTATGCCTGTGATTTTTCAAGAGCCTGCTTGACATCGGCGATGATATCGTCAACATGCTCAATACCAACCGAAAGACGGATAAGGTCATCTGAAATACCGCAGTCAATAAGCTCCTGTGCGGTGAGCTGACGGTGAGTTGTGCTTGCAGGGTGGAGACAGCAGGTGCGTGCATCGGCAACATGAGTTGCGATTTCTGCAATCTGCAGGCTGTCCATAAACTTTGTTGCAGCATCTCTGCCACCCTTGATTCTGAATGAAATAACGCCGCTTGTGCCGTTAGGCATATATTTCTGTGCAAGCTCATAGCCCTTGCTGCCTTCCATACCGGGATAGGTAACTTCAAGAGCACAGCCGCTGTTTTTGATATATTCGGCAACCTTTGAAGCGTTGAAGCAATGTCTTTCAACTCGAAGGGGC
>CALFPM010000130.1 GCA_937919155.1 uncultured Clostridia bacterium | reverse complement strand
AGTGCCGGGCACATCCTTGAAGCCTTCAAGAGCAGCCTTACCTGTGTCACCTGATGTTGCAACAAGAATAACGATTTTTGTTCCTTTTGCAGCCTTACCGCTTGAAACGGTAAGAAGTCGGGGAAGAATCTGAAGAGCCATATCTTTGAATGCGCAGGTGGGGCCCTTAAAAAGCTCAAGAATATGAACACCGTCTTCGATCTTTGCAAGAGGAGCTACCTTTGCATCCGAAAAACCGGTTTCATATGCGCCTTTTACGCAGGAATCAACCTCTTCTTCAGTGAAATCGGTAAGAAAAAGCGAAAGAATGGACTTCGCTCTGCCGATATAATCAAGCCCAGCAAGTTCAGAAATAGTTTCCATAGATACCTTGGGAAGATTTTCGGGCACAAAGAGGCCGCCTTCTGACGAAATACCTTTTGTGATGGCCTGAGAAGCGGAAACCTTAACTGCAGTATCTCTCGTGCTCACGTAATTCATTAAAACATCATCCTTTTCGGAAATAATTCATAATATTGTATCATATTATTTTAACTTTGTAAAATATTTTTTAGATAAATTTCAGATCCGTATCGAATCAGATGCTGATTTCGGAGCAAAATCAGCCCCAAAATCATTTTTGTAAAATAGTAACAATTATATTTTCACAGCCCATTTTGTAAAGGTATGCAACTTTACATATTTTGTCTTTTGATAAAAAACTACGCTTTTCAGCTTTCTGATAAGTTTATTTCATATGTCCCAACAATCACTTAAACTGTTGATATTGCTTGATTTTCAGGCTTGCAATATAAAAATCAAGATTTATTAGTACATTTTTCTTTGTTGAACATGTCTTTTATTTTTCACTGTGGATTTCCTGCGACTTGTAAAGCTTATAAGCTTTACAGATTCAAATGAAACGAACAACAACATTTTTCTTGCAAGCAGAATTATTTTTGAAAATTTATGTTCAAAAGGCATTTTTTATGTGGTTTATATCAATCAGATTATCGTTATCATCAACATAAACTTCAAAAACATCAAATCTCATAGGCCCGTCAAAATCAAAAGCGGTCACGAAGCTTTTCGCCGCCATTTCCAGCTTTTTTCTTTTGCTTTCATCAACCGCTTCTGAGGGGCGGAACCTTGTGTTTTCATTTCTGGTTTTGACCTCTATGAAACATATCGTCCGCCCGTCACGGGCAATAATATCCAGCTCTCCGAATCGGCAGACATAGTTTGAACCGAGTATTTCATACTTATTTTTTCTGAGGTATCTTGCGGCAAAAAGTTCACCCCAGACACCTGTTTTGTTTTTTATCATTTACCTGCACCTGTTATTTTTTTGAGGAAAGACCTGCGGTGACACTCGGAAATTCCGTGTGCCTCAATCATTTCATAGTGCAGTTTCGTGCCGTAACCCTTGTGTTTTTCAAACTGATACTGAGGGTATTTTTCTGCAATTTCAAGCATAAATCTGTCTCTGCTGACTTTTGCAAGAATTGAAGCCGCCGCAATTGAGGGACTGTTTGCATCACCCTTGATTATGGTTTCACCCTCAATGGAAAGAGGAGGCATTCTGTTGCCGTCAATCAGAGCATAGTCTGCTGGAACATCAAGACCTTCAACAGCTTTTCTCATTGCAAGATAAGTTGCCTGAAGAATGTTGATTTCATCAATGGTTTTTTCATCAACGCTTGCAATGCTCCAGCTTATTGCTTTTTCTTTTATAACGTCAAAAAGAACTTCTCTCTTTTTTTCTGATATCTTTTTTGAATCGTTAAGTCCGTCTATAACACAACCCTCGGGCAGAATAACCGCCGCCGCGAAAACAGGGCCTGCAAGTGGACCGCGACCCGCTTCGTCAACACCGCAAACTGCCTTGAAACCGTTTTGCATTGCATTTATTTCATACTGAAAATCCATAATTACCTCCTGCTGAATTTAAAAACGGGCGACCACAGGTCGCCCCTACGTTTTTAACATTAAAGAAACTGTTTATCAATAACCTCGTTGATAATATCATATAGATACTGAAGGCTGAAATCGGATGTTTTGCTGAGCACACCGTGCTTTGAAGCAAGCTCCTCTGTGTAAGCCTCAAGGGGATAAACCCTTATATTTGAACAACCGTAACCGTAATGGGTCACAACTCCTGAAAACCTGACGTTTTCAAAAACAATTTCACCTGTTGTGTTGTTTTTCACAATCTCAAAGTTGAGCATACCGCCAAGCATTCTCGGACCTCTGTTCTGAGCGGAAATGAAGTTGCCCAGTGAATATGCCACAAGAGTTTTTCTGCCGTCTCTGTTGGTGATATATTCAACAGGCTGAATAACGTGAGGATGAGTTCCGATAATCACATCTGCACCCCACATTGCAAGCTTTTCCGCAAGCTCACGCTGAGCATCGGTAGGCTCGTGAGTGTATTCATTGCCCCAGTGAGCGCTGACAATCACAACATCGGCTGTTTCTTTCGCTTTTATGATGCGCTGCTGCAAAAGGGATTCATCTGCCGCACGGACAAGAATAACCTCGGAATCCTGCGGCAAAGAAAGACCGTTTGCCGAATCAGTAAAGCCGAGATAAGCTATTTTCACGCCGTTGACCTCATGCATGGGAATACTGCTCATATCCTCGGCATTGAGATAAGCTCCGCAGGTTATGGCATTTTTGCTTTTCCAGAAATTTATTGCGGATATCAGACCTTTTTCGCCTTTATCAAGCGAATGGTTGGTTGCAATATTAAATACATCAAAACCGATTTTGAGCATTTCATCGCCAAGCTCAACGGGAGAGTTAAACTGCGGATAACTGGAAACGTTATGCTCCGCAGAAATAACAACTTCCTGGTTAAGAATCGCAACGTCGGGCGCCGCAATTCTGTCGGCAAAATGCTCATACGCATATGAAAAATCGTAGCCGTTGCTTGTTCTTGTGCGAGCCTGGTTATAAATCGGGGTATGGATAAGATTATCACCAACCGCAATAAAGCTGACCCTTGAAAACAATTCTGTCTGGGTTGTTGTTACCGGATCTTCACCCGGTCTTGCATTTGAACTGATATCAAGAGAAGATGAGTTGCGGGTAAAGAACATAATTCCGAGCGCTATCACGTCAACAACAACAATAACCGCAAGGAATACAAGTACAACTGCAAT
>CALFPM010000129.1 GCA_937919155.1 uncultured Clostridia bacterium | reverse complement strand
TGACAGATGGCTGCTCTGTGATTCGGACTTCATAAGTCCAGCCATCGCCGGAAATGGTCAGCTTGTCACCGTTCAGCTGACGGTCAATTATTTTGAAATCGGAAGTCTGACACCGTTCAGCTCAGGCAGATTTATTTTTTCGGTTAAAGACGGAAAAAACACAGCAAATCCCGATATATCTGAATTTGCGGGGTATCAAAGCTTGTTTAAAGAGGATGCCCCTGATTGGCTTTACGATCTTCTTGAAAAGCTTGCAATCAAACGCGGAATAGAATGCATTTATGATTCGGTAATCAATCAAATAAAGAAATGAAAAAGGACTGTTTCACTGCAAAGTGAGACAGTCCTTGAGCTTTAATTGCCTGTAAGATTTCTTATCCATTTTTTGCTCTTGAAACGGCATAAACTCATTATGATTTTCGGTATATCTTCGCAAAGATACATTGCAAGAATAAGATATACGAAATCAACCTTTGCAATAAGTCCGAGGTATGCCACAACGGGCACGCCGAGCAGATAAAGCGAAATCATATCATAAACAATGCCGATTTTTGTGTCGCCGCCTGCGCGGAAAGTTCCCACGATGAGGGTGTACGGAATATTTCTGAACGGTAACCACATACAGTAAAGCAGGATAAGGCTTGATGCAAGGTCGAATGCCGCCTGAGTTTCAATGTTGAGCAGTGAAAGCAGGGGGTTGCGCACCGATGCAAGCACGCTGCCCGTTGCAATGCCGATAAGCGGAGTCATTATCACAAACTTTTTTGCAAGCTTGTATGCGCCGCTTTCATTGCCCTCGCCGATGGTTTTGCCTGTCATTATCGAGCAGGCGTGGCAGATACCAACGAAGAAAACAAAGGCGATCTGTTCAACAGAGCTGAAAATCGTGTAGCCTGCATAAGCTTCACTGCCCTGCCTTGCGAAAACCATGGAGTAAATGTTTGTGCCCATTGCCCAGGCAACCTCGTTGAAAACAACAGGCAGGCACACAACGGAAAATCTGCGGAAGAAATTTTTGCCGATGGTGAAAAACTCTTTGTATTTTGCGTTATAAACATCCTTTGATGTGCGCAGAACAATGAAAAGAAGGATTGCCTGCGTTGCGGTTGAGGTGAGGGTTGCAATTGCCGCGCCCTTTATTCCCATTGCGGGCAGACCAAGCTTGCCGTTGATGAGCACATAGTTGAGAAAAGTGTTGAGTCCAACGGATATGATTGATGTGTAAAGAGGCGGATTAACCCTTTCTGTTGAGCGGAGTGCAACGCAGGATATCTGATTGAACGCCGCGAAAGGTGCCATAAAGGCAACGATGCGCATATATTGCGCCGCTGTGTCGATAACCGCCTGCTCCGAGGTGAAAACTCTGATAAGCTGCCTTGGCATAAAGAACATTGCAAGGGTGAAAACCGCCGCAACAACCGAGCCGAAGATAAGGGCGATGCCGTAGGACTTGCGGATGTTATCCTTTTCTTTTGCGCCCCAGAACTGAGCTATCATTGCCGCCGTGCCCGATGAAATGCCGAAATAGAAAAGGTTCATCAGGAAAATCCATCTTGACGATACCCCAACGGAGGACACAACAACATTGCCCAGACCTGTTACCATTGCCGTGTCCACAAGCTGAGCGCAGGACACAAGAAGCTGCTGTAATGCAATGGGCAAGGCAAGTTTCAACATATTTTTTAAAAAGCTTTTCTGTGAATTCATTATCATTTCCTCAAGGTAAATATTAATCATTAATAAGTATATTGACAATGGCATAAAAAGTCAATGAAATTAATTGTATTAAATATATATTAATGTGCGTTCACCTATTGATTTTTGAAATTAACTGAGTTATAATTTTTAATTAGGTGAAAGCCAAAATACAACAAGAAGGTGCATATTATGTCACAGTTCAACGAATTTGCAGGTGTATATTCACTGCTCCTCACTCCCTTTAATTGGGACAGAACAATCAACTACAAAACTTATGAAGAATATGTTGCATGGCAGGCAGCTTTCAAGCCTCAGCATCTTTTCGCAGTCTGCGGTTCATCAGAGATGATGGAGCTCACTCTTGAAGAGAGAATCAAGTGCGCAGGCCTTGCAGTTAAGAATTCAAACGGCGTTCCCGTTTTTGCAACAGCTAACCTTGAGGCTGATTTCAACGCTCAGGTTGAAGAAATGAAAATGCTTGAACAGCAGGGCGTTCAGGGTCTTGTTTTCGTCACAAAGGGTATGTGCGACAAGCCCGATGCAATGTATGACTATATGACTTCACTCGCTTCTCACACAGAGCTTCCCATCGTTCTCTATGAGTTCCCCGGTCTCAGACCCCACCTCATGGACAGCGTTACATACGGCAAGCTCGCAGCAACAGGCAAGTTCATGGGCATCAAGGACACAACCTGCAAGCTGACAGAAATCAAGCAGAAGATTGCCGTTCAGGGCGATTCAAACGTGCTTCAGGCAAACATTCCTTTCCTTTATGATTCATATCTTGCAGGCGCAAGAGGCGTTGTTGCAACTCCCACAGCCTGCGGTGCA
This sequence comes from uncultured Clostridia bacterium, assembly GCA_937919155.1. Classification (GTDB taxonomy): domain Bacteria; phylum Bacillota; class Clostridia; order Oscillospirales; family Acutalibacteraceae; genus CAG-177. The sequence continues at coordinate 5,189 of CALFPM010000129.1, read as the reverse complement.
GATCTTTTCGTAAAGATGTGGGATGAGTTCACAAAGGGCGACAATGAAGCTGCAAGAAAGACTCATCAGCATATCATTGCACTTGATAACTGCATTGATTCAGGCTTCATGGCAAGTGCAAAATATCTCGTAAACCTTCGCGGTATTGACATGAACTGGTACACCAGAGGTTCACACGAACTCGGTGCTGCAAGAAAGCGTTCAATCGAAGTATGGTACGATTGGGCAAAGGAAGAGGGTATTCTTGATTAATACCTGAAACAACGGGGGACATATGAAGAAAATCAGAGCGTCTGTCTGCGCCGTAACTCACGCAGGCAGAATTCGTAAAGAAAATGAAGATAACTATGACCTTAACGGTAGAATGACCTCTACGGGCGACCTGAAAAAAGGTTCAGCCTATGTGCAGAGCATGACCGAGCCTTTCCATATCGCGGTTTGTGACGGTATGGGCGGTGAAAGCTACGGTGAGCTTGCTTCGGGCATTGCCGTTGAGACCATTGCCGCCCACGCTTCATCCGTTTATGAAAGCGGAGAGGACTACAGCTTTGCAATTGCAAACTGCCTCGAGGATGCCAACAACCGCATCTGCGCCGAGATAAACGCAAAGGGCAAGCGAATGGGCACAACCCTTGCATCGGTTTATGCCGTAAAGGGTAAGATTTATTGCGTCAATATCGGTGACACAAGGGTGTATCACTATTCAAAGGGTCTGCTTGAGCAGATAAGCTTTGACCATACCCATGCACAGACAATCGTTGACGCAGGTCAGGTTTCTCAGGATAATATCGGTCAGATTCCCGATGCAAAAAGGCTGACCCGTCATCTGGGTGTGTTCCCCGAAGAGGGAAACCTTTCGCCCAACATCAGCGTTATTGACGATGTTGATGACGGCGATGCAATTCTTCTTTGCAGTGACGGCCTCACCGATATGCTTGATGACGGAGAGATAACCTCAATCCTTTCAACTGCGGAGAATTCACAGTCTGCCGCAAGCAAGCTTATCCGCCGCGCTCTTGAAAACGGCGGAAAGGATAATGTGACGGTTGCGGTTGCTTTCCTCAATGTTGAGGAAACGGCAATTTTCACTCCCATTGCGGCTGCCGTTGTAGGTGACAGCGATGCAGACTATGAGGATGAATACCGCAACAGCTTCGGCACCAATGAAATGCCCGATGATGAAAATGAGGTTTCGCCCTATGCCAACGCAGATGCACGGATTCACGAAAGGTCTGCAAACAAGGCAAAAATTCTCAGAATTGCGGGAATGGCTGTTGGTGCGGTTGCGCTTATCATTATTGCCGCGCTTCTTATAAAGGCTTTTGTCGGCGGCAGCGGCGGCGATGATAACACCACAAGCTCGGGCACAACGGCTTACGGCGGTTATCCCACATATCCTCAGTATAATTCCACAAGTGCCATTGAAACCTGGAATTTTGATTCCACCACCGAGGAGTCAACAACAGAATCCACCACGGAATCAACCACTGAGTCCACAACAAGAAGGCCTTCGACCACAAGGCGTCCTTCGACCACAAGGCGTCCTTCAACCACAAGGCGTCCCACAACCACAACAAGACCTTCCACAACAACTCAGCCTGCTGAAACGGAAGCATCGACAACGGCGCAGGAAACTTCATCTACAACCCAGGCAGTCACATCGGAGGAAACATCCGCAACTGAGGCACAGATGACCGAAAACACCACTCAGGCTGAACAGACTCCTGCAGGAAACGAGGGAGAAAACACCACCGCACAGCAGGAAAATTCCGAAACATAAAAAGAAAAGCACCCCGCGGGGTGCTTTTTTTATTTTATCTTTGATGTTGTCCACGCAAGAATATCATCATAAACCTTTTTGTTTTCAATTTCATTGAGAATTTCGTGGCGCATTCCTGCATATAGTTTTACGGTGACATCTTTTTTGCCTGCCGCAACAAGGTCGTTATGCACCTGCTTTATGCCCTTGCCGTAGTTGCCCACAGGATCGTCTTCTCCTGCAATGAGAAGAACGGGCAGTTCGGGAAGCTTTGTGTACCAATCTTTTGCGGAAACTTTTGTGAGCACGGTGAAAAGGTCTTTGTAGCCTGCCGCCGTGAAAAGGAAACCGCAATATTTATCGGCAATGTATTTGTCAACCTGATTTGTGTCGGTTGAAAGCCAGTCAAAGGGTGTTCTGCCCTCGCATTTTTTGTTGTAAGGACCGAATGCGATTTTATTTATGAATTCACTGCGGTGTTTGCTGCCTTTGATTTTTGCAACTGCGCCTGCAATGTGAATTGCAATGCCCGAGGCGGGATTCTTGCCGCTTGTTCCGCAGAAAATTGCCGCTTTGATTCTTTTGTCATTGCCGTAGCGCAGAATATATTCTCTGGCAACGAATGAACCCATACTGTGTCCGAAAATAACAACGGGAACTTCGGGAATTTCGTTTTTGATAAGTTCTGTCAGACTTCTCTGGTCTTCAACAAAAGCGTTCCAACCGCCGCTTTCGCCGAAATATCCAAGGTCGTCATCGGTCTTGACGGATTTGCCGTGACCTGTGTGGTCGCAGACGGCAACTGCAATGCCCGATTCGGTGAGAAACGATGCAAAATCATCGTATCTGTTGCAATGTTCAGCCATTCCGTGGGCAATCTGAAAAATTGCTTTGACGGTGCCTGCAGGAATGAAGCATTTTGCATAAATGTCTGCAATGCCGGATTTTGAGGGGAATGAATATTCTTTTACGGTGAAACTCATTTTGATAACCTCCTGATTCTGTGTTTCTTTAATGCAATTCCAAGTGCGGATGCGGCGGCGATTTTAATGATATCGCCGACTATAAACGGAAGAATGCACACGGACAGTGCCGCGGCGAAAGTAATCTCTGCCTGCACGGCATACCACACCGTGCCGATGAGATAACAGGCAAGCGTGCCGAGAGCCATGCTCAAAGGATAAATGAATTTTTTGCCGCTGAATTTTTCTGTCAGCAGGCTTACTATGAGTGCGCAGGGGATATAGCCGATTATGTAGCCTCCCGTCACTCCTGCGAGGATATGAAACCCTCCGCGGAATGCGGAAAAAACAGGCAGACCTGCCGCGCCGAGAAGAATATAAATTGCAACTGCGCTTGTTGCATGCTTCGGTCCTGCCGCGCAGGACGCAACATAAACGGCAAAGGTTGCAAGGGACAGCGGCACCGCGCCTGCAGGGATTGACAAAGGCGCAAGCAGGCAGATTACTGCCGCCAGAATGCCTGTTATTGCAATGTTATATGTTTTCATTTACGCTCGTTTCTGTAAAGTCATAAAACTTTACATATGTAATTAGTTTTGGAAGCTTCTTTTGATATTCTCAACAATATCAACGGTCTTGGCGTTTGTTAAACGGTAGCAGGCAAGGATTGCGCCTGTTTCAGGTGTAAAGTCAAGCAACTTTACATTGGTGAAACCGCTTTCTTCAAGAAAACTGCAGAAATAATTTTTGAAAATTGTGTTATGCTGAAAAATTCCGCCCCAGAGTCCAACGGGGATGCTGCTTTTTTTATCTTTTATGAGGCTCAGAACCGTTTGTGAAAGAAGTTTTGCTTCACTTCTCAGGATTTCGTGAGCGGTGATATCTCCGCTTTCTGCGCAAAGAAAAACATCTTTTGCAAATGCGGCAACATCTTTTCGGCTGACGGTTTTTTCATAGAAAATATCAATCAGGTCATATACCGTTTCCGCCGAAAAATATGCAAGACATTTTTCTGTGAGCAGTGTGGCAGACACAATATTCTCAGCGGCGCGGATTGCGGTTCTGATTGCGCTCATTGCAATTGAATATCCGCTTCCTTCATCGCCGATTATGTAGCCGAAACCGCCTGCGTGGCTGATTTCGCCGCTTTCGTTTCGGCAGACCGCCATTGAGCCTGTGCCGCTTATGACGAATGCACACTCGCCGTCACAGTTCATTGCCTCAAGTGCAACGAAAAGGTCGGAGTCCATTATTATTTTATTACTTTCTATTATGCCGCCGCAGAAACGCTCTGTCTCTTCCTCGGATGCTCTGTCGTTGAGTGCAGACATACCGATGACGGCGCACTCAAAGTTTTTTTGCGCAAGTCGGCTGATGATATCCGCCATTGCCTGACGGGCATTTTCAATTCCAACGGAGTAATAATTTATGCTTTCGCCTGTGGCTTTGCAGACGAAATTGCCTTTTTCATCGTGAACAACGGCAGTTGTTTTGCTTCCTCCGCCGTCAACACCGAGATAATATTTCTTTTCAGCCATAATAACCTCCGTACAGTTTACATTTTGTACATCTGTTTTTCTTAACTTGTCAATATATGAATGATAGTATTAATTCAGAGAATAAATCACAAAAGGGGACGATGTTATGAGCAAAAAACTGAAGCAACCCTGCGTTATGGTTTGCGTTACTCCTCAGCAGTCCTGCCGGAGGCTCATTGAAGCCGGTGCACGGATTGCAAAAGAGGAAAAACTGCCTTTGACGGTTGTCAGTGTTTTCAAAGAGAGCAAGGGTTTTAACGCCAACGAGGGCGGCGCGCTTGAAACACTTTTTTTGACTGCGGGTCAGTTTGACGCATCGATGGATGTTTATTTCAGCAACAGTCCTGCACTGACAGTTGCGGTTTGCGCAAAAAGAAACAACGCTTCAACTCTTGTGACAGGTTTCCCTGCCGAGGGCAGCAGCGGCCTGACCAACTATCAGCGCACTCAGGTGGTGGACAAGATCGTGGAAACCACCAATCAGGATAAGGTCTGGGAATTCGTTGTCAACCTGAAGGTTGCCGATGCGGACCTGATCGAAGCCGCTTACGGTAAGGCGTCCCCCACCACCTACAGCACCATTGCCGACTTTAAGAGTGAAAAGGCTCCCACTCTGGAGCGCCGGAGCGAAGCACTGGCTGAGATGCTGACTGGAAACTTCTATGCCATCTACCATTTCGATCAGATGGTGAAGGAGGACATGGATGCGGATGAGCCTGCCCTGTGGACCTACATCGTTGACGATCTGCTGATGGAAGAAAACGAAGATCTTCTGAACTTCCTGATGAGCAGCGGCCATAAGGACGGCAAGACCGCCCGGGAATTCAATGACCGACTGGTTCGGCTGCTGATCCAGGACGAGGCCCATCTGTCCGCTGCCGAGGATCTGCTGGAAACCGAGCGCATCGGCTGCCACCCCTGCATCAACAC
>CALFPM010000128.1 GCA_937919155.1 uncultured Clostridia bacterium | reverse complement strand
AGTCCACATGCGTTAAATCTATTAGATGATTCGATCATTATGATCTCTAGCGAATTAAGACAGATTGCTTTAGTAATCATTCTTACAAGAGCAGGTCTATCACTTGATGTTTCGGACTTAAAAAGGGTAGGTAGACCAGCGATTTTAATGTGTTTTGTCCCTGCCTGTTTGGAAATATTGGGGACAATTCTTCTGGCACCGAAGTTACTTGGCGTGACACTTCTGGAGGCTGCTATCATTGGAAGTGTTATCGCGGCAGGATCACCAGCGGTCATTGTTCCGAGAATGATTCGTCTTATCGAAGAAGGATATGGAAAAGAGAAAAGCATTCCGCAGATGATCTTAGCAGGTGCTTCCGTTGACGATGTGTTCAACGCAATTCTCGTTCGCGGAGACGCTATCGGCGATGTTGTGTTCTACGGCAGAGGCGCAGGCAAAATGCCCACCGCCAGTGCTGTTGTGGCAGACGTTATTGACTGCGCAAGAAATATGAGCCGCAAGAGATTTATCGGCTGGCAGGATTGCACAGACGGCTATGTTGCCGACTATCTTGAAAATGTTACCGCTTTCTACATAAGAGCAACAACCGAGGATGCTGCAGCTACCGTTGCAAAAATCAACGGACTTTTCGGCGGAGTAACAACTCTTGCCCGTCAGGATGCTCCCGAAGGCGAAATCGCCTTTGTTACCGCTCCTGTTTCGGAAAAAGAGCTTAACGAAAAGCTTGCTCTTATCAACGAAGCGAATATTGAATCGGTAATTCGTATCACTAACTATTGATTCGCATAATTAGGAGGATAATATGTCTTTGATTGTTCAGAAGTTCGGCGGCAGCTCAGTTGCAAATGCCGAAAGAGTAATGAATGTTGCGAGAATCGTTACGGACACCTACAAGGCAGGTAACGATGTTGTGGTTGTTGTTTCCGCTCAGGGTGACACAACTGATGACCTTATCGCAAAAGCTCAGGAAATCAACCCCAAAGCATCCAAGAGAGAAATGGATATGCTTCTTGCATCAGGTGAGCAGATTTCAATTTCACTTCTTGCAATGGCTATCGAGAGCCTCGGCTATCCCGCTTGTTCACTTCTCGGTTGGCAGGCAGGCTTCTCAACCAATTCCGCTTACGGTTCCGCAAGAATCAAGAAGGTTTCCGCAGAGCGCATCAAAATGGAAATCGCAAAGAAAAACATCGTAATTGTTGCAGGCTTCCAGGGTCTCAACAAATATGACGACATAACAACTCTCGGCAGAGGCGGTTCAGACACAAGCGCAGTTGCAATTGCTGCTTCAATGCACGCTGACCGTTGCCAGATTTACACTGACGTTGAGGGTGTTTACACTGCAGACCCCAGAAAGGTTAAGGGTGCAATCAAGCTTAATGAAATCACATATGATGAGATGCTTGAACTTGCAACTCTCGGCGCACAGGTTCTCAACAACCGTTCAGTTGAAATGGCTAAGAAATATAATGTTAAGCTTGAGGTGCTTTCAAGCCTTGTGCGCGCACCCGGCACTATTGTTAAGGAGGTAGCAGATATGGAAAAAATGCTTGTAAGAGGTGTAACAAAGGATACGGATGTTGCACGAGTTTCAATAGTAGGTGTTCCCAACGTTCCCGGAATTGCTTATAAAATCTTCGGCAAGCTTGCTGCAAGAAATGTTAATGTTGATATCATTCTTCAGTCAGTTGGCAGAGGTGACACAAAGGACATCACTTTCACAACTGCAAAGTCACATCTTAACGATACTCTTGAGGTGCTTGGCGATCTTGACCTTGTTGCAGGTCTTGAAATCCTTACAGATACAGATGTTGCAAAGGTTTCAGTTGTCGGTGCAGGTATGGAATCACATCCCGGCATTGCAGCAAAGATGTTTGAAGCACTCTTTGAGAGCGACATCAACATTCAGATGATTGCAACAAGCGAAATCAAGATTTCTGTTCTCATCGACACAAAGGATGCTGATAAGGCAGTTTCAGCTATCCACGATGCTTTCATTCCCGAACTCAGCTAAAATGAAAACTCCCGACCGCGGTCGGGAGTTTGTTTTTTATGATTCGCTGTTTGATGCAGGCTTTTTATTGCCGAGTTTGTTGAGAAAAAGGTTTGAAACAATAACAAGCACAAGCATAAGAATTGTTACGGAAATGGGTGAGTCGATGCCGTAAAACGGGGCGCAGATAAGTTCAAAAAGAACATCGAAAATCTCTGTTGCACCAAGGGCGGAAGTCATCATTGTGACAATTGCAACGGCGAGTCCCGCAGCTGAATAAATGCTGACAATTCTTATCCACAGAGCCTCACCGAGCTTGTATGCAACGGCAATTGAAGCAACAACAAGCACTGCGTAACCTGAGGCGGCAAGAATTTCTGCTGCATTCGGAATTGTTTTGAGTATTTCCGGAACAAGCTTTATGAGCTTGACTATGTATGGTGCTCCGAGAAGCAGACCGCAGACAACATAAAAAGTGAGCCTTACATTCTTATTATTCATTTTCAACAGCCTTTCTTAATGCTTTTGCAAGCTGGTCTGGGCAGGAGGTGCTTTTGAATCCGCAACGGATGCCTTCAAGCTTTGCAATAACATCTTCAGCCTCCATTCCGTCAACGATTGCGCCGATGCCTTTAAGGTTGCCGTTGCAGCCGCCGTGGAAAAGAACATTTTTCACCTTGCCGTCAATAAGTTCAAATTCAATCAAGCGTGCGCAGGTGCCGCTTGTTTTATACTGATAGTTCATCTTATCACTCCTTTTTTCCATTTTACACTATTTTCGGTTTCATTTCAAGTTACATAAGTATATATAGTAATGAAAATATGAGAAAAAAGTCGCATTTTTCAAAAAGCAGCAGGATTATTATGGGCATAATCAGAGCTTTGTCACTGTCTGTGGTCGTGGGTTGGTTTTGAGAGGTCAGCAATCGGAGATAATCGAGATTCATTTTTTGTTATCACCGCCCATAAGCCCGCCAAGCGCAGGCAGGATTTCAAAAAGTTTCATCATCTGCATCGCCTCATCTGCTCTTTTTCTTCTTTTTTCGCTGAGCAGGGGTTTCAGTGCCTCAATAAGCCGTGTGCGGTCATCTTTTTTGTTCATTGCACCCATAAGCGAACTGATTTTTGCAATCATCTGAGCGTTGTCGAGCATATCTGAGAAATCAGTTGCGAAATTTCCGCGGTTTTCATCGTTGTCTTGTGAAGAAAACAGACTTTCGGCAGCTGAACGCAGGTTTTCCATATCCTCATCCGAAAGACCCGATAAAATATCATTTATGTTGTCCATCATCCGTCACCCGCAGCTTATTTTTTGAATCGGCGAAGCAGTTGCTGTGCCTGCTCGCTTTTCAAAAGTTCCTCCAATGCCTTTTTATCACCAAGCACTTTTTTTATTTCACTCATTTTATCGGCAGGCACTTTGTTCTGAACTGCACCCATAATATCCTCGGGCTTGTTGCTTTTTGATGCCTGAGCCATTCGCATCAGTTCTTCGAAGGAGAGGTTTTCTTTGCTTATTGCAATCACCGCCTTTTAAGTATATAATAAACATATGACCAAATAAATGAAAGTATGAGGAAAGATATGAGAATAATTGTTTTTTCGGATTCCCACGGTTCAACAGGCTGCATGGAAGCGGCACTTATCGACCATCCCGAAGCGGATATGATTATTCATCTGGGTGACGGTGAACATGACCTTGAAAAGCTGAGCCATCTCACTAAAGGAAAAAAGATTGTTCAGGTCTGCGGCAACTGCGACCTATATTCTTTCCTTCCTGTCAACGAAATTGTTGATGTCGGCGGAGTGAAAATCTTTTGCACCCACGGCTATAAGGAGCTTGTTAAACACGGCACGGAACAGCTCGTTGAAAAGGCGAGGAGCCTCAACGCCTCAATTGCATTATATGGTCACACACATCAGACTGTTACCTGGTATGATGACGGACTTCATGTTATGAATCCCGGCAGCATCAGAGGCGGCGAATACGGGGTTATCGACATTACCCCCTCAGGCATAATGCTTTTGCAAATGGATGTGTAATATTTGATTGCCGCTCTGAATATATTTTTTTCAGGCGGTGATATTATGTTTGTTTATTCAGTTAAAACTTCAAAGGTAAAAATAGCGGTGCTTCTGATTGCAATTGCGGCGGTTGTTGTCGCAACGGCAATGGTGTTCACGGGCGGAAAAGAGCCTGCCGCAAACGACAGCTCCGTTAACATCAAGGCGGAAAATTCGGCGGAAAGAGCGGCATTCCTTTCGCAATACGGATGGAAAATATCCTCAGACCCTGTTGAGGTGAGCGAAGTTATCATTCCTGAGGATTTTGATGCAGGTTACACGGAATATGCGGCGATGAACAAGGCGCAGGGCTTCGACCTTGAGCCATACAAAGGTATGCGCGCAAAAAGATGGACATATGATGTGCTGAACTATCCGAATCTGGAAAATATGACGGGTACAGTGCAGGCTAACCTGCTTGTCTATGAGGGCAGAGTTATTGGCGGAGATGTGTGTTCCCTTGAAACAGGCGGATTTATTCACGGTTTTGATATGCCTGAAAACGCAGTTCCCCAAACAACCGCGCAGCCTTTGAGTGCGGTTGAAATTACAGAAAACTAAACAAATCTGAAATTTGTCTGTTTATATTTTGTAAAAAGATGTTACAATAGTGATATAAATGCAACTTGCTATACACTTTTGGCTGTTTTTGTGCAGAATAAAAAACGGAGAATAGTTATGCAAAAAGATACAAAAAAATTGATTTTTGATACTTTTATTGAATTGCTTGAGAAAAAGCCTTTTGATAAAATTACGGTTAAAGATATAGTCGAAACTTGCGACATTAACCGCAATACATTTTATTATTATTACAGTGACATATATGATTTGCTTGAAGAAGTGTTCATGAAAGAGCTCACAGAACTTATGGAGGCTCATAAAAACGGCATTTCCTGGGTTGAGGCTTTTATAAAAATTGCGCATACAGCGCACAGCCACAAGAAGATTATCAACAACATCTGCGCTTCCAGAAGCTATGATTACCTTGAGAATTATATGTACAGAGCATGCAAAATGATTGCCGTTGATGCCGTTCATGCAGTGGCGGACGGAATGCTTGTGCCTGATGAAGATGTTGAATTCATTGCGTCTTTCTATGAACACGCATATTTCGGAATTGTTTCCGAGTGGTTCAGGTCGGGCATGAAAGAAGATCCGCTGAAACTTGCAACCCAGATATGGCTTGTGGCGGATAATATGAAATATGCTCTGAGAAAAAGCGAAAGAAGAGCAAAGAACAGGTTGGAAAATGGAGATTCTATTTCAGGATAAAAATATAGTTGTGTGTTTCAAACCTGCAGGGATTATAAGCCAGAGTACGGACGGCGGAAAAGATATGATTGTTCTTCTGACTGAATCCTTTGAGCAGAACGGTGAAAATGCGAAGGCATATCCCGTGCACAGGCTCGACAGAGAAACTGCGGGAATTATGGTTTATGCAAAGAATTCCAGGTCTGCGGCGGCTCTTTCAAAGCAGGCGGAGCAAAACAGCATAAAAAAGCGTTATTATGCAGTTGTTCAGGGTGTTCCGCAGGAAAAAAGCGGTGTACTCAAGGACTTGCTTTTCCGCGATAAGCAAAAAAACAAGACCTATACGGTCAGAAGAATGCGCAGAGGAGTCCGTGAAGCGTCCCTTGAGTATAATGTAATCGGGGAAAGCAATGGAATGACCCTGCTTGATATCCTGCTTCACACAGGCAGAACGCATCAGATAAGAGTGCAGTTTGCCAGCAGAAAAATGCCCCTTTACGGTGACGGCAAGTATGGCGGCGGCAGCGGAAAGCTCTCGCTTTTTGCCCATACGCTGGAGTTTGCTCACCCCGTCAGCGGTGAGAAGATGGTTTTTTCTGCAAAACCCGATAAAAATGAATATCCGTGGAATCAATTTGATTTTTAGCAGGCAACTTCGGTTGCCTGCTTTTTTGTTGATAACAAAAACGGCCCGGTTCCGAGGAACCGAGCCGTTAGTTTATTTAAGGATTAGTCAGCCTTGGGAGCATAGAGGTCCTTAAGACGAAGGAGATGCTCATATCTGTCAGCTGCTGTCTTCTCTGCAAGAGCGAAGAGTTCTTCAGCTCTTTCGGGGAATGAGCGAGTGAGTGATGAGTAACGAGCTTCGTTGAGAAGGAATTCTCTGTAGCTGCCTGTTGCGGGCTTGCTGTCGATGGTGAAGGGATTCTTGCCTTCTGCCTTGAGAGCGGGGTTGTAACGGAACATGTTCCAGTAACCGCAATCAACAGCCTTCTTCATTTCAGCCTGGCAGTTAACCATAC
>CALFPM010000127.1 GCA_937919155.1 uncultured Clostridia bacterium | reverse complement strand
CAAACTGACCGGGGAGGAATTCAACGGCAAAAAGTCTGTCGCATTCAAGATTGGGCTCCTCAGTAATATCATCAAGCTGAGGCTCGGAAAGAACGGTGCCCTTTGAATACTCAAAAAGGTCTTTCTCGATGTTTTCAATATCGTAGCGGTTAAGGACTCTTATTTTCTCAAGTCCTGCAATGCCGAGAAGTGAAACAAGTTCATTCTTAAGTGAACGAGCTTCGTTATCAAGGCCTGTTTTCTTTTCAACATATGCTCTGTATACCATATAAATCAAACCTCCAAGGCTTTTTTGCCGATATCGTGTCTGTAGTAAGCGTTTGCAAAGTTAACGGTTTTAACGGTTTCGTATGACTTCGCAACAGCGTCTGCAAGAGTGTCCGCAGTTTCGGTCACGCCGAGAACTCTGCCGCCTGCGGTAAGGAGCTTGCCGTCATCAAGCTTTGCGCCTGCAACATAGATGTTCTTATCTGCAGGCATTGTGATTTCGAAACCTGACTCATACTTTGAGGGGTAACCGTCTGACGCCATAACAACGCAGCAGGCGTGCTTATTGCTGAACTTAACCTGCTCTGCAGTGAGTGTGCCTGCGGCAACGCTCTTCATAATTTCAAACAGGTCGCTTTCAAGCAAGGGAAGAACAACCTGAGTTTCGGGGTCACCAAAACGGCAGTTATACTCAATAACCTTGGGACCGTTCTTGGTTATCATAAGACCGAAGTACAGACAGCCTTTGAATGTTCTGCCCTCGGCATTCATTGCATTGATTGTGGGCAGGAAAATTTCCTGCATACATTTTTCGGCAATTTCGGGTGTGTAATAGGGGTTGGGAGCAACGGTGCCCATGCCGCCTGTGTTGAGACCCTCATCGTTATCCTTTGCTCTCTTGTGGTCCATTGATGAAATCATGGGAACAACAACGTTGCCGTCTGTGAATGAAAGAACGGAAACCTCGGGACCTTCAAGGAATTCTTCAATAACAATCTGATTGCCGCTTTCGCCGAACTGCTTGTCCTGCATGATTGAAACAACGGCATCCTTTGCTTCGTCACGGGTCATTGCGATGATAACGCCCTTGCCCAGCGCAAGACCGTCAGCCTTGATAACCGTAGGAATAGGAGCGGTTTCAAGATAAGCGAGTGCTTTGTCAGCATCGTCAAATACCTCGTATGCCGCGGTGGGGATGTTGTATTTCTTCATAAGGTTCTTTGAAAAAACCTTACTGCCTTCAATGATAGCTGCCTTTGCCTCGGGACCGAAGCAGGGGATTCCCAGCTTTGAAAGCTCGTCAACCGCGCCGAGAACGAGGGGGTCATCGGGAGCAACAACCGCAAAGCCGATGTCATTGTTCTTTGCAAAATCAACGATTGCGGGGATATCCTTTGCGCCGATGGCAACGCACTCCGCGTCAGCAGCAATGCCGCCGTTGCCGGGAAGTGCATAAATCTTTTCTATTTCTTTGCTTTCCTTAAGCTTTTTAATGATGGCGTGCTCTCTGCCGCCGCCGCCAACAACAAGAACCTTCATTGTTTAGCCTCCGTAATTTCTTTACATACTTTCTCCGCAGATTGGGGAAGAATTATCCATTCAGCCTGCTCCATAACTCTTTTCTGCAGAGTTTCGGGGGTGTCGTCAGGCTCTATGTCAACGGCTTTCTGCATAATGATGCGTCCGCCGTCAGGAATTTCGTTAACAAAATGAACCGTTGCACCCGTCACCTTAACGCCGTAACCCAGCGCCGCCTCGTGCACGCGCAGACCGTAAAAGCCTTCGCCGCAGAATGAGGGGATGAGTGACGGATGAACATTGATGATTCTGTCTTTATAGTGATTTGTGAATCTTTCGGAGAGAATGCTCATAAAGCCTGCAAGAACAATAAGGTCAATTCCGTCACCGTCAAGAAGCTCAATAAGCTTACCCTCAAAGTCGGGATGCTCCTTCTTAAGCACGGTTTCGGTTCTTATGCCTGCCTTTGCGGCTCTTTCAAGGGCATATGCCCCCGCTTTGTTGGAAATAACGAGGGTTATTTCGCCGCTTTTGATTATTCCCGCCGCCTGGGCGTCAATAAGTGCCTGAAGATTTGTTCCGCCGCCTGAAACGAGAACTGCTATTTTCTTAGCCATCA
>CALFPM010000126.1 GCA_937919155.1 uncultured Clostridia bacterium | reverse complement strand
CATTCTGAAATGGGTTGTTGATGATAATCTCGGTATTCTTGAAAAGAAAACAGAGAGAAAACTTCTTGCATTTTACAGCATAATTTCTTTTGTAGGATTATGTATGATTCTGTTCGACTCTTCCGCATTTCTTCCGCTGTCGTTGGTTAAAGTTCTTAACGGAATAAACGGTGTAAGCGCAAGAAGCTTTCTTAAAATATTCGGAATACAGTTGTTTGTTAACGCATACGGCGGACTTCGTAATATTCTCTGGAGAAAGAAACTTGTTCCGAAATACGGAAGATATAAATATGTTCTGTTCTCGAACTTTTTCCAGAAGTCTGTTATGATACTCCTCATCGGCTGGCTTCCGATATATAATGTAAAGCTGGTTGAAGACAGAATGTGGATGGCATATCTTCTGTTTATGATTTATGATATGTTCCCGTTTGATAACGTTATTGAACAGTGCACTCAGAATATTTCTCCCAATCCTCACGAAAGAATGCTTATAAGGACCTGGCCTGTAAAGCTGTCGCATTTTGTAAAGAATATATTCGATGTTATAATTCCGATTTTCGGAATTGCCTTCAGCGATATAAGATTTTATAAGTTTGTTATTCCTGCAGTATTCATTCCTATGGGAGCGTTGACCCTGCTGAGTGTCAGAAATATTTCAGAGAGAATTCCTCAGCCTCCGCTCGAGAAAAAGCAGAAGATATCCTTATGGTACGGCATTTCTCAGGTTATGAAAAACAAATACAACTGGCTGAACACTATCTCCACACTGCTTGATTCTTTCGGTAACGGAATGATAAGCATTGTAAATGTTATGTATTTCTTCTCGTTCCGTATGTATACCCAATGTGCAATTTACGGTCTGATGAAAACGCTGATGAGTTTCAGATCAACGCCTCTCAGCTTTGTTGCACCGTACTTTGTAAGGCGTTTTTCATACAGAAGCCTGAAAATCATCAAGCTTGTAATATGCGCAGTCAGTGCCGTAGCGGAAATGCTGACGATTATGGCTTTCCCGACAAAACAGAATTTATGCGGTATCGTAATTTTTGCGTGTGAATTCTTCAAAGGTCTTGCAACCTCAATTCCCGATGTTGCCGACGGCGATATGGGTGTCAGAAAGAACGACTATCAGATGTATCTTTCTGGTGAGCGTCTTGAGAATTTCAGCGGAGTTTTCAACTGGATTATTTCTCCCGTTACCACATTTGTCAGCCTGATAATCCCCGTAATCATTCTCAGAAACGGCTTCAATTCAAACTGGGATGTTCTTTATATAGATTCTGCAAGATTCAATATTCTTGCGGTTCCCCTGATGTTTGACCTTGTCGGCTTTGTTCTGATGATTATTCCGTATCTGTTCTGGGATTTCAATAATCCGCAGCACGAATATGTTATGGAGGTTCTGAAACAAAGGGAAAAACTTGCAAAAGAAGGTTATTATCCGTCAGAATATGAAGGCGGACTTAATTTCATTGAACCCGGCGAGCTTCATGCAGGAATTCCTGTTGACTCCGCCGCTATGATTGAAAAGCGGAATTCCCTTATCGCAAACATAGAGGAAACGCTCAAAGAATCAACGGCAGTTGAAGAAACAATTTAGGGCTTTCAAAGGGCGATAAAAAGCGGATGAGAAAAGCTGAAAAATTAACTCTTTGCATGATTTGATTCCATTATTATAAACCGCTTCACTTTTGTGAGGCGGTTTTATAATTAATATTAATAACCCCCGAATGATTGCAAAAACAACAGTTCTCTTAACCACTTCAAGATGGAAGCTGCTCGTGAAGTTGGTGTTCAATCCCTTATTAAAGAAAACATACGCATTCTATGACAGCATAATCGATATAACGTGCCTGAAAGCCGTCTTTGGTTCGCAAAGGAGGTTTTTAATGTTTGTTGATTTAATACTTGAACAAATCTGAAACAAGATGTATAATAACTGTATATTTATAAAATCACTCATACCGAGGTGAGATAATTGAATATACTGCATATGAAGTATGCTGTTGAGGTTGCGAAGGTCGGTTCGCTCAACAAGGCGGCAGAAAGTCTTTATGTTGCTTTGCCGAACATCAGCCGTTCAATCAAAGAGCTTGAAGCTGATCTGGGCATAACCGTTTTTGACCGCACGGCAAAAGGCATGGTGCTCACTCCCGAAGGTGAAGAATTCATCAGCTATGCAAAGGATATTCTCAAGCAGATTGATCAGGTTGAGAATATGTATAAAAGCGGTCAGGTGAAGAAACAGAAGTTTTCCATTTCCGTGCCGCGTGCCTGCTATATTTCCGATGCATTTGCAGAGTTCTCCAAAACGCTTTCGAAGGATGCCTGCGAAATTTTCTATAAAGAAACCAATTCGCAGAGAACAATCAACAACATACTCAATCACGATTATAAGCTCGGCATTATCCGTTATGCGGAGAATTTTGATAAGTATTTCAAATCAATGCTTGAAGAAAAAGCACTCAGCTACGAAATGGTAACGGAGTTTTCCTATTGCCTTATTATGAGTGCCGATAATCCTCTTGCAAAGAAAGAAGAAATCACTTTTGATGATCTGACGGACTATATTGAAATTGCACACGCTGACCCCTATGTGCCGTCACTTCCGCTTGCAAAGGTAGTCAAATCGGAACTTCCCGATAACATTGACCGCAGAATTTTCATTTTTGAAAGAGCAAGCCAGTTTGATTTGCTTTCTCAGAATCCCGAAACTTTTATGTGGGTTTCACCTGCACCGCCAAGTGTTCTTGAAAGATATAATCTTGTGCAAAAGAAATGTGTGGATAATAAAAAGGTATATAAAGATGTTCTGATATACCGTAACGGATATAAGCTCACAGACCTTGATAAAAAGTTCATCACCGCTCTTTGTGACTCAAAACGTAAACATCTGAATAGTGAAATTTCCAAGGCTCAGTCTTAATGGCTGAGCCTTGATTTTTTATATCGATATGAGGGTTATCGATATTGATAATACCGATTGAACATTTTAATAATTCCCAACTTGACACTGATTTGATAAGATAGCTATGGTCAAAGAGAGGAGGCGTT
>CALFPM010000125.1 GCA_937919155.1 uncultured Clostridia bacterium | reverse complement strand
GTCTGCTGTCAATACCGTTAATGAGAATCTGCCCCTCTTTCGGAATGAACAGACCGCAGATGAGTTTAACAAGCGTCGATTTACCTGCACCGTTGACGCCGACAATTGCAATTCTCTCGCCCTTGTTTATTTTCAGCGAAAGATTATCAACCGAAGGCTTTTCTGCTTCATCGTAAGAGAATGTAAGATTTTTAAGTTCAATTTCGCAGGGTAAATCCTTGTCTGACGGCAGCTTTTCGCCCTTTTTGGTGGTCATTTTATCCTCGATATCAAGGAATCCTCTGAAATCGTTGACGTTGTGTGCGCCCGAAATGATTTCAGAAATAGAGTCAACAAGCTTTGCAAGCCACTGACCGAATCCCGTTATCGCACCGAAATAGAGAGAAAAATCGCCGAGTGTCATCTCTGAATTGAGTTTCAGATAAATAAGATAGATATATGCGCCAAGGCTTACGCCGAATTTGAAAACATCTTCAAGCATGCAGTTGAAGTAGTGACCGTTGTTCCTTTTGATATTCCACCATGTTGCATCGTCAAGGTGCTTGTCAATTTTTCTCATAAGGAAATCGGACATATTGTAAATACGGACATCCTTTGCATTTGAAAAATCCTTTGAACGGTAGGTGACGTAGTGCAGACGAAGAAAGATTTCGGCAACCTTGTCTTTCATTTTTTCTTTCCATTTGTTGAAAATCAGCCAACCTGCCATACTGATGCCGTAGCAGAGAATAAGAATGGGGATAAACCACGGATTGCATTCAACGATGATTGCCGTGAATGCTGTAAAACCGAAAGCGGAGGAAGCGACCGTTGCGTTAAGCTCAATAAATCTTGCAACGCTTCCGTCCCAGCCGTGAATTGCGTTCCACGCTTTTTCACGCAGAACACGGGTTTCGTTGTAGGTGTAGTTGTTATAGTCCATGCTCATAACTTTGTTGCAGATAAGTCTGTGGAGCATAATATCCCTTGCGAGCATCCGTCCCTGCCAGCTTTTGTTATACATAACATTATTAAGATATCCAAACATAATGAGCAGAACAGAAAGAATACCGACTTTGAGAAGAAGCTCCGAAGCAGGTGTTTTGTTCTCAACGCAGTCGAGAACAATTTTCGGCAGATATGCCGCCACAACCGAGCTTACCGCACCCAGCGGGGTCAGACCGAATTGCATAATCACATAGGATTTATCAAAACCCCAATGCTCTTTCAGCATAAATTTTAAGTTGCTGAAATAATTATATTTTTTACGTTTTGAACTCAATTTTTATTGCCTCCTTCATTTGCTGAGAAACATCGGACAACGTTAATCAGCACCGCACCGCCTACGATATAAATTAGTGCAAACGGAGAATCGCTCAATACGATAATTCCGCAAATCGCCATAAGAACAGCCGTGATGATTAACCATACTCCCGAGTTTTTGATTTTGGTGTTTTTTATTTTGCCGCAGCAGTCAAGAATACCTGTAACGAGAAACAGAGATGCCGCAACAAAAAATATGACAGATAAAATTTTCATTTTTCAAACCTCCTTAAGCTGTAAAAAAATAGCGGCGAAAGCATAGCCTCCGCCGCTTCAGTATCAATGATAAATTAAAAATCAAACGATTGAAATACGCTCTGCAATAGTGTGGATTTAATGTTCAAAAGTGTTGCAGATGTTGATGCTTGTTGTGAATATATTTCCCTCGCAGGAAACAAAAACATCGCCGTCATATTTCTGTGCAATCGTTTTTATGCTCTTGAGTCCGTAGCCGTGGTTGAGCTTATCGGCTTTTGCTGTGCCGATATGCTTTGTGTCAACCTGCGCTTCAACGGGATTCTCAACGGAAACAACAATTCTGCCGCCCATAGTAATGATGCTTGCAAAAATCGTTTTCTCCGCAGAGTTACCGAGACCTTCGGTGGCTTCAATTGCATTGTCGAGTGCATTACCGATGAGAACGCCAAGTTCAAGCAAATCAACAGTGATTTTATCCGAAATCTTAACCGAATAATCGAGTGTGATTCCCTTGCTTTCGGCAATGGCGAGCTTGGACTGAAGAACGGCGTCAACTGCGGGATTACCCGAATTTATAACACCGTTATTTGCTTCATCAAGAAAATCCACTTCGCCTTTTATCGCATCAATGGCAGACTGAGTCTGACCGTCGGCAAGAAGTCCCGAAACGGAGAGCAATTTGTTTTTAATATCATGTCTGAAAGTGCGGATTTCGCTCTGATAGCGATAAAGCTCCTCGTAGTGAGCGAGCTGATTTTTAATTTGTTCGTTGGCAAAACCAAGCTTTGCCTTCGATTCAACATAGTCCTTTTGTCTGTAAATAAGAAAGAGAGTAACTAAGTTTGCGGCAATCATAAGAATTGCAACCGCAGAGAATAAA
>CALFPM010000124.1 GCA_937919155.1 uncultured Clostridia bacterium | reverse complement strand
AGCAAAAAGCACAAGCCCGTAGACTTGTGCATGAAGACAACAGGAAGAGAGGTTTTCTGTTTTTGCTATTTCACTTTTAACATCGGAAGAGAATGACATTCTAATCCTCCTCTTTAAATTATTTTAACTTCAGGTTCAAGGGTAACCATATATTCAGTTTCAGCCTGAATTGTAAGAAGCGGAGATGATACTGTATCGCTGACAGGATTGTGTTCACTGTCAAGAATAGTTGTTTCAACGGTGATTTTCTTTGTGATTGCAGTATGGTTATGCACCGAAACAATTGCCTTTGCAGTGCCGCCACCGTTTTCAACGTCGGGGGTTGTTACCTGAGGTCCGTAAAGCGAAACGTGAACGGGACCTGTGATGGTGAGAGAAACGTCTCTGTAGATACCCGAACCTGAATACCAACGGCTCGAAGGAATATCGTTTACAACCTTAACGGCAATAAGGTTGAGTGCAGTATTTGAACAAACGAGATAATCAGAAATTTCAAAAGAGAAGCTGTTGTAACCGTAATGGTTTTCGCCGACATACTGACCGTTTACATACACATATGTGTGCTGATATGCGCCGTCAAAGTTAAGGAAGATACGGTCGCCTGTGTAATAATCGTAAAGATTGAACCATTTTCTGTACCAACCTGTACCGCCGGGAATATTTCCGCTTTCAGCTTCAGTTCCCGTTTCGGAGAATCCCTGAGCCATACTGAAATCGTGAGGCAAATCAACGCTTTCCCACTTTGAGTCATCAAAACCCTTCAAGTGAGATGCCGAATCTTCGCTGAAAGCGAATTTCCAATCCTTGTTGAAATTAAGTTCGACTCTGGCGTCATCATATTCCTGCTCGTGATCAACAACAGCCGATGCTCTGATTGTCTGCAATAAAGCAACCGATCCCTCATTAATTAAACTTGTTGCAAGCATCAATGCACAAAGCAGAAAAGTCAATACTTTTTTCGCAATCTTCATAAATATGCCTCCCGATTGTTTTCTATATTTCCGTTAAAGAATATCATTTAAGAAAATAAAATAATAAAATATATATAAGCAGTTCATTATAGCAATATATTCGAAAAATTTCAATAAGTAACTGAAAATTTATACATTTATTTCGACAAATATCCAAGTAAAAAATTTAAACCAATCTTCTTCGTAGATTCTAAATAACAAAAAGCGTACAGACCGAAAATCTGCACGCTTTTTTGTTATGCCGTTTTAACGGCGGTTTTATTGATTCTGATATACTCCGTTGCCTGCTCAAATGCGTCCTTGCACTTGAGTCTGATTGTGATTTTTCCGCCCTCGTGAATAAGAATTTCATCGATAAATTCCAGCACAAGCGGTCTTGTCAGCTTTTCGATATTACCGAGTTTTCTGAAGCTTTCAACGAAAGAATTTTCTTCCATTCCGCTTTCAAGCTCTTTGATTTTCCCCTTTATCGACTTGATTTCTTCGTCAATTTTTGCAATTTTCTCATTGCAATCCGATTTGAGGGAAGTGTATTCATCCTCTGAAATAATCCCCTTTTTCAGGTCAGGATAAAGTTCGAGAATCATACTGTTCCTGAACTCGCGGTCTTCCGAAAGTTTTTTCAGTTTTTTCTCAAGCATTTCCGATTTGCCGTTTCTTTTGGGGCAAGAATTTATGACTCGTATAACTTCATCATATTCGGTTGCAATCTCAACCATTTTCTGCAAAAAAACAAGCACCGCTTCTTCAAGTTTATCAATGCGGATAGTATGGAGAGTGCAGGAATCTTTGTTCAGCCTCGCCGTCGAACATCGGTAATAGTGATATTGCCTGCCGTTCTGTTTGTTGGATTTTTTTGACATTCCGCAAAGGCAATCCGCGCATTTCACAACGCCTGCAAAAAGCTCGGGACTTTTTTCAACGGGCGATTCTCTTATGTTCAGGTTGAATAACGCCTGCGCCTTATCAAAAATTTCCTTGCTGATTATAGCTTCGTGCGTGCCTTCAACAACGTACCATTCTTCCTTCGGAACGGCAACGCACTGCTTCATTTTGTAGCTGATTTTTTTGTTTTTTCCCTGCACCATATTGCCGAGATACATCTCGTTACGCAGGATTCTGCGCACCGAACTTTCGGGCCACAATCCCCCTCTTTTTATGCTCTGTGGATGCTTGTAATTGAAGCCTTTGAGCTTCTTGTAAGCCGAGGGATTCGGTATGCCGAGAGCGTTGAGTTCCCTTGTAATTCCAAGGATTGTGACTCCTGAAGTGTATTTTTCAAATATCATTCTGACCACTTCTGCAGCCTCTTCATCAATGATAAGTTTGTGCTTATCCTCGGGGTCCTTAAGATAGCCGTAAGTAGGGAAAGAACCTATGAATTTTCCGCTTGCTCTCCTGACGTTCAGCGTACCTCTGACGTTGACCGAAGTTGTTGCGGAAACACTCTCATTTATGACGTTTGTAACGCCGACAGTGATGCATTGAGTCACTGCATTCATGCTTGATGACGCGGTGTCAACGTTGTTGTTTACGGCAATGAATCTGACACCGTGACGCACAAAAAAATTTTCGATATAGTAGCTTGATTCGGCATAATTTCTTGCAAATCTTGACAAATCTTTTACAACTACACAGCCGATTTTTCCTGCAACAATATCCGCTTCGAGCTGTCTGAATGCAGCTCTGTCAAAATCCGTTCCCGTGCATCCGTCGTCAACGTAAAAATCATAGAACACAAGCTCGGGATGGAGCTTCATAAACTCTTTCAGAATCTCTTTCTGCGATGAAACGGAATCACTTTCAATCTTGTCTCCGTCTTCCTTTGAAAGTCGGATGTAAAGAGCGGTTTTGCGATTATCGGAATTGCCGAGGAACTGCTTTGATGAAACATTACTTTTATACATGTTATGCTACCTCCGTAGGGGCAGCACGGTTATCATACACACAGATTATACCGCGCTGCCGACCGAATTTCAATCTGTAATTTTATCCTGCAAGAATAATGTCTGTAAGAATCTCGCCAAAGTCCTTTCCGTCACCGAATTCGACCTTGACAACAACGTCGTCAACCTTGAAAAGATAAGGGTTTCCGACCTGCGCAAAGAAATCATCCGCACGGCTTACGAGAGGCTTTTTTCTGTTCATTTTTACGTTTCTCAAATCGACAAGTTCGTCTGAATTGCAGGTTAAAATATCGGCATTTCTGAATGTTTGCATCAAATCATTCACTGCTTCATCACTCCTTACAAAGTGATTTTTGGGATTTTTTTCATTTCCTATTCCGAAAATATTTTTTGAATTGTGATTATCAGGCATAAATCTGCTCCTTTTCGGTTATTTTTGCCTAAGTTATGACAGTTTCAAAATGCTGAATTTTTTCTGTCACAGCTTTTTTGCGAATTTTGCTGATTTTCGAAAAATTTTTTCTCAGAATGTCAGTTTTTCTCAGTTATGACAGATTCGCCTCAAAAACAATTCAAAAAAAATCAATCCGGTGTGTTCAGATAAGAAAATATGGTCGTATCATTTCGCCAATGACTCAATTTAAAAATGCTGGTTGACAAAGCAGCCAACTTCAGATATTTTCCGTCGTTCCCCAATTCTTTTGCTTTCTCGCGGTTTTTGCCGCGCAAGACCCAGTATCCCTCTATATTTTTTCTGTCAAAATATCTCGGCTTTCCTGTTTTGGGATTGATGTTGTATTTGTTCCACCGCGCCATAATTTCTTTTTCCAACTGTTTGGCGTATTCGGGATTTTCTTTGATTTTTTCAACTTGAATCCGATAATATTCTTTAGCCGATTGAGCGCGGAGTTTGTGTAAATTCAGATGATTTCTGAACATTTCAGGCGGAAATACAGGCTCATCAGGACCCACACGCTCAAAATATTTCCGTATAAATTCAACGTCCTCATCGCTGTTTAACCTGTTAAGAGTGTACTTGCCGCCTTTCCCTCGGAGAACCTCTACACACCAATATCCACTCTCATCCTGCACAAAATTTTTCCCTTTCTTTGTATTGTCAATATTCAGAATGTTATCTATTGCATCATTTACACCTCCATTTGCCACGTTAAGTTATCTTGATTATGACAGATGAGCAGGTGTTGCAATTTGCAAAAAGAAAAATCCGGCATCACATTTACGTGACGCCGGACAAATTTTATTCAGTTTTTGATTTCCTCAAGGAAACCGTTGCTGTCAATCCTGTAAACCCTTGTGCAGTATTGAAGCATACTGGGTCTGTGGGTTGTGATGATTCGTGTTCTGTTGGGATAAACTTTCATCATATTCGCAAGAACAGTTTCTTCTGTTGCGGCATCAAGTGCACTTGTTGCCTCATCCATAACGATAATCGGCGCATCTCTGAGAATTGCTCTTGCGATTGAAATTCTCTGAATCTGTCCTTCGGAAAAATTGACACCCTTTTCGTTTATAATCGTATGAATCCCCAAGGGCAGCTTTTCTATAAAGCTCCAGGCATCAGCCGTTTTAAGGACATCAACCAACTCGTCATCAGTAGCCCCGGGATTAACCATACGCAGATTTTC
>CALFPM010000123.1 GCA_937919155.1 uncultured Clostridia bacterium | reverse complement strand
TCCGTAGGTTGCCATTAGCTACATGTTGAGCAAGGTTGCACAACGTGTTAAGTGAAATTCGCCTCCCGGTGTGCGGTATAAACCTACATCGGGTGCGTCTGGCTCGGTATAACCCGTTGAAGCAATGCATAGTAAGATGTTTTGTAGGCCGACTTTAGAGTCGAGCATATCGAGCAGGCGTCCTAAACTCCTATCCAAACGCGCATAGGTGTCTTGCAACTCCATGGCACATTCTTGTGTGGGCAAGTGGTTGTAATTGCCTGCGTAATAGGTCAGTGCAAGGAGGTCGGTCAGTTGGTCATCGGCAATGGTACTCTTTTCTAAAAGCTCTTCTACAAGGAGATTTATTTCATCGTTTACCAATGGGCTGGTAATCAATCGGCGAAACTTGTTTACACGCTCATTTTCAAAACGATGCTTAAAGCTATCTTGTCGCCAATTTGGTAAGTATGTATATCGCTCGGCAGGGTAGATGGGTGACCATTCGATGTCTTTGATGCGATAGTCGGGTGACCAACGTTCGTTGTATTGACTTACCCCCCAAGGGAAGTCACCATAATAGGTTGTACTACACCATTTTCCGGTAAGTTCGTTTATCCAAAGCGCACTATTTGCATTGTGTCCGGCAGATAAGATGGCGGCATCGCGGAAGGGGGCAATAGCATACACCAATCCTTTGTTTTCGGTAGCAATCTTTATTTCATCGGCAAGGGTAGAGGTGAGCAATTTGCTTGGCGATGAACTCTCGGCGGTATAGTTACCCATAAATTCGGGGTCGTCCACGCAATTAATGGGGCGAAGCGTCTTTGCATCCAACCAATTTTCGCTAATAATGCCGTTCAATGAAGGTGTTGCGCCGCTGAAAATAGTGGCGATGCCCGATGCGCGGTCGGCTCCATCAAAGCTATATTCGGCATTGGTATAAATCAATCCTTCGCGCATCAGTCGTTTGAATCCGCTTTCGCCATAGAGTGGTGCAAACTTCTCTAAATACTTAGTTTCCAAAACCCAAAAGGTTGAGGGCAAAATCCTTGTTTTCAAGGAACAACTCTGCCCACATATAGGGAATCAACCATGCTACACGGGTTAGATCTTTGTAACTGCCTGCGGAAAAGCCTTTTTGCTTCACCGCCGTGCGGCTTTTCACATATGCGTTTGAAATTATGTGAGGAAGCTGTGATGTGAACGCTATTACTTTATCATGTTCTTCGGGAGTTGTAAAGTTAATTGCACCAAATCCTGCATCATTCAGCACATTTCTCAGCTTTTCAAGAATACGGATGTCCGTGTTTTCTTTGGGAGTGACAATCATTGTTGCATTTTTGAAAAGATTTCCTCTTGATGCGTTGAAGCCTGAAAACTGGGTGCCTGCCATGGGATGTGCGCCGATGAAGATAAATCCGTTTTCCTCCGCAAGCTTTTCGCAGGGAGTGCAGATGGGCCTTTTGACGCCGCCGCAGTCCGCAACGATTGCACCTTTTTTGATTTTGAAAGCGTTTTCCTCAATGAATTCAACGGTTGCTTTGGGATAAAGGGCAATGAATATCATATCAAGGGTGCCGATGGTTTCTTCGCTTATTTCATCTGTGATTGCGCCGACCATTTTTGCCGCCAGCAGAGAGCTTCTGTTTCGGTCAAGACCGAAAATTTCGTGGTTGCCGCTGTCTGTCAGTGCTCTTGCGAGAGAGCCGCCGATAAGACCCAGACCGACTATACCTATTTTCATAATATCACCTCAGGGTAACGAAAATAATCCGAACCGTGTTTTTTGACGGATTATTTTCGCCACTTCATCGTTAAAATACTCGCAAATCCGTCAAGGATTTGCTCCGTTTTTGCCTTGAATTGTCTGAAAAGACTCACTTTCAGGCAGGTTCGGTTTATTCTCGCTACCCTAGAACTTTGTCATTATTTCGCGGATTGCAAGAGCTTCTTTGACCACTTTTGCGAATTCTTCGGGACGCAGAGCCTGAGGTCCGTCACAAAGCGCGTGTGCAGGGTCGTTATGCACCTCAATCATAAGTCCATCCGCGCCTGCCGCAACTGCCGCAAGTGCGAGGGGGCGAACCATCCTTGCCATGCCTGCCGCGTGGCTGGGGTCTGCAATAACGGGAAGATGAGTTTTCTCTTTGAGAAGAGCAATGGCGGAAATATCCATTGTGTTTCTTGTGTAATGCTCAAAGGTTCTGATTCCTCTTTCGCAGAGCATAACCTTGCTGTTGCCGCCTGCCATAATGTATTCGGCGCTCATAAGCAGTTCTTCCATTGTGGCGGCAAGTCCGCGCTTGAGAAGAATGGGCTTGTCGGTTTTGCCAAGCTCCTTGAGAAGCTCAAAATTCTGCATATTTCTTGCACCAACCTGAATAACATCAACATCCTCAAACAAGGGCAGGTGAGAAAGGTCCATAATTTCCGTAACGATTGGTGCACCTGTTTCTTCCCTTGCTTTGCGGAGCAGGTCAAGACCCTCCGCCCTCATTCCCTGGAATGCATAGGGCGATGTGCGCGGCTTGAACGCGCCGCCTCGGAGCAGATTCGCGCCCGATGCCTTGATATCCCTTGCAATTGAGCAAATCTGTTCGGGAGATTCAACGGAGCAGGGACCTGCAATAAATTGGAAGTTGCCGCCGCCGATTTTGTGGCCGCCGATGTCAATAACCGTGTCATCGGGGTGGAATTTTCGGTTTGCGTTTTTATAAGGCTCGCTTATTCTTGCAACACGGCTTACTATATTAAGACCCTCAATGAGGTCAATATCAACATGGCTGGTGTCGCCTACAAGACCGAGGATTGTTTCATACTGACCCTCGCTGCGGTGAATATCAAGGTTGAGGCTTCTGAGCCATTCAACAAGATTCTGCACCTGTGATTCATCTGTTCCTTTTTTGATTGACACTATCATTTTGATTACCTCCAAAAAAATAACCCCACAGCGTAAATTTCGCTGCGGGGTGAAATAAACCTCAATTATCGTTTTTCAGCAAAACCTACCAGACCCTATCAAATTACTTGATAAAGTAAAAGTAGAAATATGCAGCTGAGAAAACATTTTTAATCATCGAAAATAACCTCTGTTGAGTTTTGTTGCCTAAAGAATAGCACCTGAAAAATGATTTGTCAACACTTTTTTGCAAAAAACTTTAGCGATTTAAAGCTTTTTGTCGATAAATCAAGAATTTTCGATTTTTATCTGGCACATTGCCATTGCCCTGAGGGCATTTTCGTGGCTTTCGGGGGTAACGCCTGCACAGCAGGCGGCATCAACGGTGACGGGCACTTCGGGCAGGAATGCCTTGATAATCATTGCATTTGAGATAACGCAGATATCTGTGCAGAGTCCGATGAGTGTGATGCTTTCAATCTTTTCTTCATAGGTATCATATGCCTTGAGAAGCTGGCCGAGAGCAACACTGCCGAATGAGGGTTTATCAATTGCTTCCTCTTTGCGCAGGGCATCAAGAGAGGGATTAATCTGCCAGCCCTGTGTATCTTTTATGCAGTGTTCAACGGGCAGGTTACCGCCCTCCTGAGTGGAGAGGTAATCCTCCTCGTGGGTGTCACGGGTGAAAAGCACTCTGCCGTCAAAGCTTTCAATTTTTGCCTTTACGGCAGGGAGAATTGCAACGGCTTCCTTTGTGCCGAGGGCGCCGTCAATAAAATCATTCTGCATATCAACAACAATCAAAAATTTCATACTGTCACCTCAGTTGAATAAATCAGGGTCGTTTCTGTAAGGATTATCGATGCGTTTGGCGTTGTAATAAGCCTGAGGGAATTTCGGCTCGGGATTTGCATAGGCAAGAGCGGTGTTCACATCGGGGGTTTCGCCGTTTCTCACAAGTCTGCCCACAACAACCAGCCTTGCATCCTCAAAATCATAGCAGCAGGTGGAAAGGGTCAGAATCTTGTCGTTTTCGTTGATATCAACACCTGTTGTGTAGAGTTTTCGTTTATCAATCTCCGCAATATAATCGGCAAATTTCATGTTGCCTGCATCGGTGAAAATATAATTGAAAACATGGCCGTTATCGTCACTTGCTTTGCTGTTGGAAATGAAAACGGCATAGATTTTGAATGAATAGTCACCGTAAAGGGTGCTCATTGTGATAATGGGAGCTTTTGCAAAGCCGTCAATTTCGCGGTATTGTTCCAGAGTGCCGAAAAGCTTGTCATCGTGGCGCATATTGTGGCCGTAGATGATTGTGTTTCGGTCGAGAGATGCAAGGGAATTGCGGTAGTCAAAGAAAGGTGCGCCGTAGTTGGTGTTTTTGCCGTAAAAGTCGCGGCGTTCATAATATTTGTTGTCCGTTGTCTGAACAACGGGGAAGTCAATGTTCATTTCGGAAATTCTGACCCATCCTGCAAAGTCGTTGTTTGCGGCATAAAGGTCTGCATAGGAGGGATTCATACCCACGGGGAAAGTGATGTCAGGGTATTTTGCTCTGATTGCATCCCAGGGGTCAGCCTCCGCAACTGTTGTCTGCACCATTGATGCAAGGTCGGAGGATTGCTTTTTCTCCCTGAAAGGTTCAATGACAAAATAGTTCAGAAGAAATGCAACGCTGAGCACAAGGGTGACCGATGCAATTGCAAGCACGGTGCGTCTGACAATTTCTTTCCGCGGAAGTTTTTCTTTTTTGGGTTTGCCTTTCAGTTCGGCAAGGAATTCATCTGCCGTGGCGTAACGCTCACGGGAATCAAGCGCAAGAGCTTTTTCGATGATTGCTTTTTCGTCATCGGAAAGGGTTGCGGGCAGCTTCAGCGACCT
Source organism: uncultured Clostridia bacterium (assembly GCA_937919155.1). Taxonomy (GTDB): domain Bacteria; phylum Bacillota; class Clostridia; order Oscillospirales; family Acutalibacteraceae; genus CAG-177. The sequence continues at coordinate 3,414 of CALFPM010000123.1, read as the reverse complement.
GCCGTTCTGGCGTCTGTCAGCCGCGGGAGGCAAAAATCCCGAGACTGCTTCATAGAGTATTGCGCCCATTGCATAAACATCCGTAAAACTGCCGCAGCTTTTTGCGCCAAGCTGTTTTTCGGGTGCATCAAAGGGTGTATAAAGGCTTTTCGGGGGATATGAATAGCCTGTGACAGATGTTATGCTTTTGCCGTCCGTAATAATCGAATAGGGTGAAATGCAGCCGTGCCATTTTCCTGATTTTTCAAGCTTACAGGCACACTCCGCAATGGGTTTGATGAGGTTGCAGGCGTTGCTGAAGGACATTGTTTTTCCGTTGCCAAGTAAAGAAGAAAGGGGAGTACCTTTTGTGATTGAGCAAACATAATAAACTGTTGAATTGTCCGCAAAACAGTCCGTGAAATCAAGCACAGTGTTTTTTGAAGCGGCGCAAAGCTTTGTGAAATGGGCATAGAAAGCGGAAATTTCCCTGTCGCCCCTTGCACTGCATTTTTCGTCAAAATATTTTATCACAAGCTCGTCAGGGTGGCGGTACATAAGCTTCACGGGGAGATATTCATAAATTTTCACCCTGCAACGCTCATGGGTATCAAGTCCGTAGTAGCACACAAAGGAGCCGACCCTTGCAATGGTGCCGCCAAGAAGATAGCGGTTGAAGAGTCTTGTGCCTGCAGGCAGAGCGTGTTCAATTGATTTTTCGGCTGTGCCGTTGTAGCCGCATTCGGTGCATACCACCGAGGTGTCTTCACACTCGGCAAGGCAGTTTATGCAACGCTTCAAAGGGACCCTCCTTCCATTATGTGCAGTGAGCTTATCTGAGGATTTCTGATTTTATTCTGAATCTGGAAAGCCAACGGCTCAAGAAAATCGGAATTGCTTTGGGTGAGTCCCGTTTTACGGAAATAATCCGCAACCTGAGCGCAGATGCTTTCGATTATGTTTTGTTTCACTTTGATTTCCTCGGGAGAAAAGCCGCCCGTAAGCAAATCGGTCAGCATTTCCGAGAAATGGGAAAATATTTCAAGGCGCGTCATTCCTTTTAACGCCCATTTATAGAACGGAGCATATTCACCGTTAATGAGATAAACAAGAGATGCGGTGTTGCGCACAAATTCTGCGGCGGCAAGAGCGGCTGCTCCTGTTTCGCCGTGTGCAATGCACCGAGTGAAATTATATTGACCGCTTTGCGCCATCAGCGCCGTTCTTGCGGCAAATTTTTTCAGTCTCACATCTTCGGGCATACCCGACTTGATTGTGTTGCGTATTTCACTGAATTTGCCGAGGTCGTCCCTGAAAACCGAGCCGTTGGTTGCTGCGGCAAGTGAATGCTCGGGGGTGAAAAGCCATTCGTGCAGGTTTTCGGGCGCGCCCTTTCTGCCTGTCAGGGGCAGATAAAAGTCTGATATGGTTTTTACTCCGTAACGCGCCGTGCCGTAGGAATTGGTTTTGCCTTTTTCGACATTCATAAAGAGACGGGGCAGTCTGCCGTATGCACGGGCAAGCCTGAAACCGAAAAGCTCATTGTCCTCATCCGTCAGCCACAGACAGAAGCCTGCGCCGAAATCGTGGTCACGGGATATTTCATCGTCAAAACCGAAGCAGTCGGAGCCGGGTCCCGCAAGACCGACAGCTATTCTGTCTTCAAATTCGGGGAACTGCTCCTTTATCATCGGTATGCCGTGTTCTTCATAATAAAGGCGGCTGAGTTCAATTCCCTGCATATATTCTGTCCGCCCTTTCGCTGAGCTTTTTTTCTGCAAGGAAGAAGCCGAAAAATCCAAATGACGGGGCGCACTTCCTGCAGGTGAATGCATACTTATTGTAGCCGAAATAATCGGGGCAGTCAAGGATTTCGAGTGCCCTGTCCATAAGGGGATTTATTCTTTCGTCATCGCTGTTGATGTCATAATAAAGGTGAGCAAGGTTGACAAGAGAAATGGCGGTTTCAAGGGCATTTTCCTTGTCGGTTTCCGTCATTGCAATTGCTTTGAGAAAGAGTTCTTCCGCTTCGGAATATCTTTTCAGATCCTGCAGAGCAAGAGCTTTGTTGTTGTAAAAACCTGCCCAAAGAGGGTCGCCTTTCGGAAGCTTGTCTTTGAAGTAAATTTCCGCTTGGTCGTAGTATTTCATAGCCTTCTCGCTTTCGCCGAAAGCCTTCAGGGTTGTTGCACTGTTGAGGAAAAACACGCCTCGTGTTCTCCAATCGGCGTCAAATGCATCCAGCGTTTCAAAGCCTTTGCGAATGGCGTCAAAAGCCTTTTCTTTTTCGCCCGTCTGGCGGTAAAAACCCGTCATTTCGTTGTAAATCATCGATTCACCTGCATAGTCGTTGTGCTTGTGCGCAATGTCAAGCCACCTGAGGGCGCAGGCTTCCGCACCCTGCAAATCTTCCTTTGCAAAGTATGAATCAAGCTCTTTTATAAATGTTCTTATTGATATTATTGCCATAACTGACCTTTCCTCATTGCAAAAGCATTGAAAGTGTGTTATATTGATTAAAGAAAAATTTTTCAAGGTGGATTTTATGGATAACGGATTTTTTGCAATGGTTTCAAGAATGAAATATATCAACCGTTGGGCGCTTATGCGCAATGAGCACAGCGAAAATCTTTGCGAACACAGTTTTGAGGTTGCGGTTATTGCCCACGCTCTTGCGGTGATCGGCAACAAGAGATTCGGCAAAAATCTCAACGGCGAAAGAGCAGCGCTGATGGGTCTTTATCACGATACTCCCGAAACCCTGACAGGCGATATGCCCACTCCCGTGAAATATTACAGTGAAGAAGTGCGCCTTGCCTATAAAACCGTTGAGGAGAACGCCTGCAAGAGCCTTGTTTCAATGCTGCCCGAGGATTTCAGGGATGAATATGAACCTATGTTTGTTCCTCAAAGCGGCGATGATGAGCTGTGGAAGCTCATAAAAGCTGCCGATAAAATCAGCGCGCTCATAAAGTGCATTGAGGAAAAAAAGGCAGGCAACAGTGAATTCGTGAAAGCGGGCGAAGGGCTGAAATCGGCTATTGAAAGCCTCGGTTTGCCCGAAGCAAAAGTTTTTGTTGAAGAATTTTTACCCGCATATGAGCTTACGCTCGACGAATTAAAATAAAACTCAGGAAGGCAGTTTATGGCAAAAATTTCCGTTCGCAACTTCATAAATGAGCTTGATTCGTTCTTTGCAAAAGAAGATTTGCAGGGAGCTTGCCGCTGTATGCTCGAATGGAGAAACCGCGCCGCAGACTGCAACGATAAAAGCGGTGAGCTGACCGTACTCAACGAAATGATAGGCTTTTACCGTCAGACAAAAGAAGAAGCCGAGGGTATGGCGGCAATCAAAGATGCGTTTGCCCTTATCGACGAGCTGGGAATAAAAAATTCACCCTCTGCCGCAACGATTTATCTTAACGGCGCAACAAC
>CALFPM010000122.1 GCA_937919155.1 uncultured Clostridia bacterium | reverse complement strand
CCCTTGCCGGGCTCGTTGGGCTCGATGGTGATCTTAACGTGACCGTACTGACCGGAACCACCGGACTGACGCTTGTACTTGCACTCGTGGTCAACTCTTGCGCGGATAGTTTCCTTATACGCAACCTGAGGCTTACCGATGTTAGCCTCAACCTTGAACTCACGGAGAAGTCTGTCTACGATGATTTCGAGGTGGAGCTCACCCATACCTGCGATAATTGTCTGGCCTGTTTCTTCATCTGTGTAGCACTTGAATGTGGGATCTTCTTCTGCGAGCTTTGCAAGAGCAATACCCATCTTCTCCTGACCAGCTTTGGTCTTGGGCTCGATAGCAACTCTGATAACGGGCTCGGGGAATTCCATTGATTCAAGAATAACAGGATGCTTGGGATCACAAAGAGTGTCACCTGTAGTTGTCTGCTTAACACCAACGCAAGCAGCGATATCACCTGCATAGCAGCAATCGATATCCTGTCTGTGGTTTGAGTGCATCTGCAGAATTCTACCCATACGCTCGTTGTTATCCTTGGTTGAGTTGTAAACAGATGAACCTGTTTCAACCTTACCTGAGTAAACTCTGAAGAAGCAGAGCTTACCAACGAAGGGGTCAGTAGCAATCTTGAATGCGAGAGCTGAGAAGGGCTCATCGTCTGAAGAATGTCTTACTTCCTCTTCTTCTGTTTCAGGGTTAATACCCTTGATAGCTTCAATATCTGTGGGAGCGGGCATATAGTCAACAACAGCGTCAAGGAGAAGCTGAACGCCCTTGTTACGGTATGAAGTACCGCAAACAACGGGAACCATCTCGTTAGCGATTGTTGCCTTTCTGATGCAAGCCTTAACTTCTTCAACGGTGAGTTCTTCACCCTCAAAGAACTTTTCAAGGAGAGCATCATCCTGCTCTGCTACATGCTCAATAAGTTCATCATGATACTTCTGAGCGATTTCCTTCATATCATCGGGGATATCGGTAATTGTGATATCAATACCCTTATCATCATTGTAGTAATAAGCCTTCATGATAACAAGGTCGATAATACCAACGAAATCTGATTCAGCGCCGATGGGGAGCTGAATGGGAACTGCATTACACTTAAGGCGTTCCTTCATCATGTCTACAACACGGTAGAAGTTTGCACCTAAGATGTCCATCTTGTTAACATAGACCATTCTGGGAACACGGTACTTATCAGCCTGTCTCCAAACGGTTTCAGACTGGGGCTCAACGCCACCCTTTGCACAAAGAACTGTAACAGAACCGTCAAGAACTCTCAGTGAACGCTCAACTTCAACAGTGAAGTCAACGTGACCGGGAGTATCGATGATGTTAACACGGTGGTCCTTCCAGAAACAGGTGGTAGCAGCGGATGTGATAGTAATACCACGCTCCTGCTCCTGCTCCATCCAGTCCATGGTGGCGGCGCCATCGTGTGTTTCACCGATCTTGTGAGTCTTACCTGTATAGAACAGGATACGCTCTGAAGTGGTGGTTTTGCCGGCGTCAATATGAGCCATAATACCAATGTTTCTGGTCATCTCAAGAGATACCTGTCTTGGCATATGAACCTCCGAAAAAAATTAATAGTAAAAATTATTATGCGCAGATTACCATCTGAAATGTGCAAAAGCCTTGTTTGACTCTGCCATCTTGTGTGTATCTTCGCGCTTCTTGAATGCTGAACCTGTTGAGTTGGTAGCATCGATGATTTCGTTGGCAAGTCTTTCCTTCATTGTTCTTTCTGAACGCTGACGGCTGTAGAGTGTGATCCAACGAAGACCGAGAGTCTGTCTTCTCTCGGGACGAACCTCCATGGGTACCTGATAAGTAGCACCACCTACACGGCGAGCCTTAACTTCAAGCACGGGCATAACGTTTTCCATTGCTGCCTCAAAAACCTCAAGGGGTTCTTTACCTGTTTTTTCCTTAATAATGTCAAAAGCATCGTATACGATCTTCTGAGCAACGCCCTTCTTACCGTCATACATAACGTTGTTGATGAGACGGGTTACGAGCTTTGAGTTGTAAAGCGGATCGGGCAAAACTTCACGTTTTGCGATATTGCCTCTTCTTGGCACTTCGCTTCCCTCCTTCACAATAATAATGATCTCATAGGTACTCGAGTGACAAATTCCCGTGGCGCCAACGCAGAGGCATACTATATATAATATACCATTGCATTGGTGAAAAGCATTTTCTTTGCTTTTCAGCCTGCAAGAAGATTTGTCTCAAATAAATGGGTGCGGTAAATTATTTCTTTGCTGCCTTGGGACGCTTTGCGCCGTACTTTGAACGGCTCTGCATTCTGCCGTTAACGCCCTGGGTATCAAGTGTACCGCGGATGATGTGGTAACGCACACCGGGAAGGTCCTTAACACGGCCGCCTCTGATAAGAACAACTGAGTGCTCCTGGAGGTTATGACCAACACCGGGGATGTAAGCTGAAACCTCAATGCCGTTTGTGAGACGAACTCTTGCGATCTTACGAAGAGCTGAGTTGGGCTTTTTGGGGGTTGCAGTCTTAACAGCGGTGCAAACGCCACGCTTCTGAGGTGAATCCTGATCTGTAAGAACGTTCTTCTTTGAGTTCAGACCCTTAAGAAGTGCGGGAGCCTTGGGCTTCTTCACAAGTGTTTCTCTGCCGTTACGAACAAGCTGGTTAAAGGTAGGCAATAAACTCTCTCCTTTCCGTGAAATTATATCGTGACGAAACCCCGCACTTTTGCAAGTGCAGGAATTTCGGACACCACAATTTTGTATTTTATCACATAATTACTCGGTTTGTCAACACTTTTCACAAAAATCAATCGGCATTTTCAGCAATATTGCCTGTGTTACCTGTGGGATACACTTCAACATTGTTGTAGCACTTCATACCTGTACCTGAGGGAAGAAGCTTACCGATGATAACGTTCTCCTTAAGACCCATAAGAGGATCAACCTTGCCCTTGATAGCGGCATCGGTGAGAACTCGTGTTGTTTCCTGGAAGGATGCGGCCGAGAGGAATGAGTCTGTTGCAAGCGAAGCCTTTGTGATACCCATAAGTGTGGGCACATAGGTTGCAAGCTGAGGCTCTTCGCCCTTTTCTGCTGCTTCCTTGGCGATGCGCTCGTTTTCAAGACGGAATTCCATCTTTTCAACAACAACGCCGGGAAGGAACTTGGATGCGCCGGGTTCTGCAATTCTTACCTTTCTCATCATCTGACGAACGATAACTTCGATATGCTTATCGTTGATATCAACACCCTGCATACGGTAAGTTCTCTGAACTTCTCTGATGAGGTAATCGTGAACAGCTTCTACGCCGAGAATGCCGAGAATATCGTGGGGGCTCTGCGCACCTTCGGTGAGCTGTGCACCCTTTGAAACTTTCTGACCTTCTTCAACCTTAACACGGAAGCCGTAGGGAATGAGGTAAGTCTTTTCGTCTCCGTCATCACCTGTAATAACAACATGGGGACTCTTTTTGATTTCTCTGAATGAAACAACGCCGTCAATTTCGCTCATGATAGCGAGCATCTTGGGCTTACGTGCTTCAAAGAGTTCTTCGACACGGGGAAGACCCTGTGTGATATCGGCGCCTGAAGCAACACCACCGGTGTGGAATGTTCTCATGGTAAGCTGTGTACCGGGTTCACCGATTGACTGAGCAGCGATGATACCAACAGCTTCACCAACTGTTACAGGCTGACCTGAAGCAAGGTTTGCACCATAGCACTTGATACAAGCGCCGTGGTCTGAGTTACAAGTGAGGAGTGAACGGATTGTGATTCTGCGGATAAGTGCAGCTTCTTCTCTGTCCATACCCTCGTCAAGAGCTTTATTCATCTTAGCTGTCAGGTATGCATCAACCTTTTCAGCGTCTGATTCTGTCATCATATGGTCGTTGTCCATAACGATTTCGCCTGTTGCATCATCAACAAGGTTGTTAAGAAGGTAACGGCCCTTGAGTCTTTCTGAAAGACTCTCAAGAATACGGTTACCGTCCATGATATCGTAAACTTCAAGACCTTCTGTGCAACCGCAGTCCTCTTCACGGATAATAACATCCTGTGATACGTCAACAAGACGACGTGTAAGGTAACCTGAGTCAGCGGTACGAAGAGCGGTATCGGCAAGACCTTTACGCGCACCACGTGAAGAAATGAAGTATTCCTGAACGTTAAGACCCTCTCGGTAGTTAGCACGAATGGGTACTTCGATGGTTTTACCTGCAGTGTTGGCGATAAGACCACGCATACCTGCAAGCTGACGAAGCTGGCTGTTAGAGCCTCGAGCACCTGAGTCAAGCATCATCCAGATGGGGTTGGTTGCTTCAAATGAACCTGAAAGAGCATCAGCAACACGTGTTGTACAAGTATCCCAAGCCTTGAGTACCTGTCTTGAACGGTCCTGATTTGAAAGAAGACCACGGTTGTACTTTCTGTTGATTTCGTCAACCTGAGTTTCTGTTTCAGCAAGGATGTCTTTCTTGGTTGCGGGAATTGTAGCATCACAAACAGCAACTGTGATACCTGATTTTGTTGAGTATTTATAGCCCTGATTCTTAACATTGTCAAGAACCTCAGCTGTCTTAGCTGTGCCGTGTACCTGAATACACTTAGCAATAACTTTACCGAGAAGTGATTTACCAACAAGGCCTTCAACTTCAAGGCGGAACATATTTTCAGGATCAGTTCTGTCAATGAAACCGAGGTCCTGAGGAACAGGATCGTTGAAGATAATCTTACCGAGAGTTGTTTCAATAATCTTTGACTTCATCTCGCCGTTGATTTCTTTTGTCATACGAACCTTGATTCTTGCGTGAATATCTATTACACCGCTGTCATAAGCAAGTCTTGCTTCGTCAACATCACGGAATACCTTGCCCTCACCCTTTGCACCGGGAAGTTCAAGTGTAAGATAGTAAGAACCGAGAACCATGTCCTGTGAGGGAACAGCAACGGGCTTACCGTCTGAAGGCTTAAGAAGGTTGTTAGCAGCAAGCATAAGGAAACGGGCCTCTGCCTGAGCTTCTGCTGAAAGAGGTACGTGAACAGCCATCTGGTCACCGTCGAAGTCGGCGTTGAACGCTGTACATACAAGAGGATGAAGCTTGATAGCCTTACCTTCAACGAGTACGGGTTCGAATGCCTGAATACCAAGGCGGTGAAGTGTGGGAGCACGGTTGAGCATTACAGGGTGGTCTTTGATTACTACCTCAAGAGCATCCCATACGCATTTTTCCTGACGGTCAACTGTCTTTCTTGCAGTTTTGATATGTGTAGCCTTACCTGTTTCAACAAGTCTCTTCATTACGAAGGGCTTGAAGAGCTCAAGTGCCATTTCCTTGGGAAGACCGCACTGATAAAGCTTGAGTTCGGGACCGACAACGATAACCGAACGGCCTGAGTAGTCAACACGCTTACCGAGAAGGTTCTGTCTGAAACGGCCCTGCTTACCCTTAAGCATATCTGAAAGTGACTTGAGTGCTCTGTTGTTGGGACCTGTTACGGGTCTGCCGCGTCTGCCGTTATCGATAAGGGCGTCAACAGCTTCCTGAAGCATTCTCTTTTCGTTTCTGATAATGATGTCAGGTGAGCCAAGCTCCATGAGCTTCTTAAGACGGTTGTTTCTGTTGATAACACGTCTGTAAAGGTCATTAAGGTCTGATGTTGCGAATCTGCCGCCTTCAAGCTGAACCATAGGTCTGATTTCAGGAGGAAGAACGGGGATAACATCAAGAATCATCCACTCAGGTCTATTGCCGGACTGTCTGAAAGCTTCAACAACCTCAAGGCGTTTGAGAGCCTTTGCCTTCTTCTGACCTGATGCAGTCTCCATTTCAACTTTCAGTTTTTCTGAGAGTTCGTCCAGATCGATTTCTGCAAGAAGTTCCTGAATTGCTTCAGCACCCATGCCTACTCTGAAATCGTCTTCGTAACGGAGTTTGTATTCTTCGTAATCTTTCTCATCAAGTGTCTGGTACTTTTCAAGACCTGTGCCGACACCGGGATCGATAACGATGTGTTTTGCAAAGTAGAGAACTTTTTCAAGATCTCTGGGTGATATGTCAAGGATGAGACCCATTCTTGAGGGTACACCCTTGAAATACCAGATATGAGAAACGGGAGTTGCAAGGTCGATATGACCCATTCTCTCACGGCGAACCTTTGCTCTTGTGATTTCAACACCGCAGCGTTCGCAAACCTTGCCCTTATAGCGGATTCTCTTGTACTTTCCGCAATGACATTCCCAGTCTTTCTGGGGTCCGAAAATCTTTTCGCAGAAAAGACCTTCCTTTTCAGGCTTAAGTGTTCTGTAGTTTATGGTTTCGGGTTTCTTGACCTCACCGTGTGACCATTCTCTGATCTGATCGGGTGAAGCAAGACCGATTTTTATGGATTCAAATGTAAGATTGCCATTGGATTCAATATTTTCCATTAAACGATGCCCCTTCCGTAAGTTACTTTTGGAAAATGGCGATTATTCATAATCGTCCTCCGAAGATTCATAGCTGTCAAAACCAAAGTCATCAGCGCCCATATCTTCATCAAAATCGCCGCCGAAATCATCGTCAGCCTGATCGTTGAAGAAGATGTCGTTTTCAACGCTGTCCTCATCAACCATATATGAGTCGCTCTGCTCAGCGTCATTAACGCTTGAGAATGCCTTGTCATCCGAAACAAAGCCCACATCGTCACCGTCAAAGGACTGACGCAGGTCAATTTCTTCGTTGTTCTCATCAAGAACCTTGATGTCAAGTGCCAGAGCCTGAAGCTCCTTAACAAGAACCTTGAAGGATTCGGGAACGCCGGGGGTGGGAACATTCTTACCCTTGACGATTGCTTCATAGGTCTTAACTCTACCGACAACATCGTCAGACTTAACGGTAAGGATTTCCTGAAGTGTGTATGCTGCGCCGTAAGCCTCAAGTGCCCAAACTTCCATTTCACCGAAACGCTGGCCGCCGAACTGAGCTTTACCGCCGAGGGGCTGCTGAGTAACGAGTGAGTAGGGACCTGTTGAACGTGCGTGCATCTTATCGTCAACAAGGTGATGGAGCTTGAGGTAGTACATGACACCGACTGTTACGGGGTTGTCAAATACACGGCCTGTTCTGCCGTCTGTAAGAATTGACTTACAGTCGAGACGGAGCTGAGGAACCTTTGAGGGGTCAAACTCAACGCCCTTTTCGGCAGCTTCTTTCTCAGCCTTTTCCATAGCAACGCGGTTAGCTTCCTTGAATGCCTCTGTGATGTCTGCTTCGTGTGCGCCGTCAAATACGGGAGTCATAACGTTGATTCCCAGATTTCTTGCTGCAAAGCCGAGGTGAACTTCAAGAACCTGACCAATGTTCATACGTGAGGGAACGCCGAGGGGGTTAAGAACGATATCAAGGGGTGTGCCATCGGGAAGGAAGGGCATATCTTCCTGAGGAAGAATTCTTGAAACAACGCCCTTGTTACCGTGGCGGCCCGCCATCTTATCGCCGACTGAAAGCTTACGCTTCTGGGCAATGTAGCAGCGAACAACCTTGTTTACGCCGGGTGACAGCTCATCGCTGTTTTCTCTTGTGAATACTTCAACATTAACAACGATACCGTATTCACCGTGGGGAACCTTAAGTGAGGTGTCACGGACTTCCTTTGCCTTTTCGCCGAAGATAGCTCTGAGGAGTCTTTCTTCTGCAGTAAGCTCGGTTTCGCCCTTGGGTGTAACCTTACCTACAAGGATATCGCCTGAGTGAACCTCTGCACCGATTCTGATAATGCCGCGCTCGTCAAGATTGCAGAGAGCATCTTCACCAACATTGGGGATATCTCTTGTGATCTCTTCGGGTCCGAGCTTGGTTTCTCTTGCCTCGGTTTCGTATTCTTCAATGTGAACTGATGTGTAAACATCGTCACGAACAAGCTTTTCGTTGATAAGAACAGCGTCTTCGTAGTTGTAGCCTTCCCATGTCATGAAGCCGATGAGAGCGTTCTTACCGAGACTGATTTCGCCGTGGTCTGTTGCAGGACCGTCAGCGATAACTTCGCCCTGTTCAACTCTCTGACCTGCGGAAACGATGGGACGCTGGTTTGTGCATGTGCCCTGGTTGGAGCGCATGAACTTGATGAGTTCGTAGTGATCGCTTGTGCCGTCATCATTCTTGATGTCAACACTGTCTGCGCTGACCTTGGTAACGATACCTGCTTTCTTTGCAAGCACTGTTACGCCTGAGTCAACGGCAGCCTTGTATTCCATACCTGTACCAACGATAGGTGCGCAGGTCTTGAGAAGGGGAACTGCCTGACGCTGCATGTTTGAACCCATCAGCGCACGGTTGGCGTCATCGTTCTCAAGGAAGGGAATCATTGCGGTCGCAACCGAAACAACCATCTTGGGTGAGATATCCATGTAGTCAACCTTTGTACGGTCGATTTCAATGAATTCATCTCTGTGTCTTGCAGTAATCTTTTCTCTGACAAAGCAGTTGTTTTCATCGAGTGCCTCGTTAGCCTGAGCAACGATGTAATCGTCTTCTGTGTCAGCAGTCATATATTCAACTTCATCAAGAACTTTGCCTGTTACCTTGTCAATCTTCCTGTAGGGAGTTTCAATGAAGCCGTATTCGTTGATTCTTGCGAATGTTGCAAGATATGAGATAAGACCGATGTTGGGTCCTTCAGGGGTTTCAATGGGACACATTCTGCCGTAGTGTGAGTAGTGAACGTCACGAACCTCGAAACCTGCTCTGTCTCGTGAAAGACCGCCGGGGCCGAGAGCTGAAAGACGGCGCTTATGTGTAAGCTCTGCAAGGGGGTTTGTCTGATCCATGAACTGTGAGAGGGGTGATGAACCGAAGAACTCTCTGATGGCAACCATCACAGGGCGGATGTTGATAAGAGTCTGAGGAGTGATCTTCTCGTCCTCTTCCTGTGCCTGGATAGCCATTCTTTCGCGGACTACTCTTTCCATTCTTGCAAGACCGATTCTGAACTGATTCTGAAGAAGTTCGCCTACGGAGCGGATTCTTCTGTTGCCCAGATGGTCAATATCGTCAACATTACCAACACGCTTGGTGAGGCAGTTTACGTAGTTAACCGATGCGAAGATATCGTCAACAATGATGTGCTTGGGAATAAGGTCATCGCAGCGCTCTGCCATTTCGGCAAGAAGTGCTTCCTTATCGCTGCCGCATTTTTCGATAACTTCGTTAAGAACGGAATAACGAACCTTTTCGTTGATGCCGATAGCTTCAAGCTCTTCCTTGCTGAATTCTGCGGGAAGGATTGCGGCGGCGTCAACCATGCCGTTTGAGATAACGAACAGCTCGCTGCCGTCTTCGCAGGCAACAACAACCTTCATAACGCCTGCATGTTCTATTTCAAGAGCCTTCTGCTTTGTGATAACTTCACCGGGCTCTGCAAGAAGCTCGCCTGTGTATTCTGAAATAACGGGCTGTGCAACGGTGCAACCGGGAAGACGGTTGAGCATTGAAAGCTTTTTGTTGTACTTATA
>CALFPM010000121.1 GCA_937919155.1 uncultured Clostridia bacterium | reverse complement strand
AACCGCGCTTGCCGTATCATGAGATGCGATCTTCACAACATGCGCGCCGGTATTGCCGGTTTCTTCATCAATAGCACGACGCAAAGCCCTTGCAATTTTGTCCTGATCAGCGTCAATAAGCTTTCTTACCTCTCCCATAGACGTAAGTCCGCTTTTCATTGCCTTTTTGAACAACTCAGGAATTAAAATATAATACTTTGCTCGCGTATGCAACACGGATGTTCCGGGATATAACAAATCAGAGATACTATCTCTGACAATACCGACACCCAGCTCATCTACAGAAGATGGCTCGCCCAGTATTTTCAGCAATTCTTTGATTGTATCTCTTTCTTGTCTTGAATAGTCAATCCAACCTAATTGCATACTTTTCTCCCTTTGAGTTTATTGTTCCAAATGAAAAAACATCTGAAACATGAGTTTTGACTGTCTCTTCAGACAAATCATAATTATAACCTATCGGCATTATGTTTATATAAGATAAATTATATTACTTTAACATAGTAAAATCAACATTTTAAATCAATTAATGTCAATTTAAAAGTTGTTGTATTTCATCATCTGTCATAAATGTATTAACTTGATGTAACAGATGGAGGGATAGCAAGCAATAAATAATACCTTATGTCGTTATCACTAATCAGCTTATATCAACAGCGTGGTTTTCTGAACGAGAAAAGTTCAGAGATCTTTACGAAACAAACAAGAAAAAGACAGAATAGATGATCAATAATTTTAACAATATGGTATTTGAATAAATCTGAATATCAAACTATAACAAACATTATTTAAATCAAAATTTATTTTAGTATAAACCGCAAATTCTGACAAACAATAACAGGGCAACCAAAATATAAGGAGAAAGATATAAAATGAAAGCCACAGGTATTGTCAGAAGAATTGACGACCTCGGAAGAGTCGTCATCCCCAAAGAAATCCGCCGCACCATGCGTATCCGTGAAGGCGACCCGTTACAGACAACATTGACACAGTCAGAAAACTACATTTCCGCTATGTTGAATTTAGAGAAACGGTTGGAGTAATTCCCTTACATATCAACGGTTTCAGGCGTTTGATACAGAAAAAATAAAGACTGCATGGAATAATCCGTGCAGTCTTTTTGATATTAACGGTTCGTTAATCCTCAACCATATTTCTTACCTTTTTCGGTGCTGGAATATCTGCGAATGAGTAAAACTTTCTCGCGTTTTCGCCAAGAATGAGTTTTTTGTTTTCTTCAGATATTTCGGTAGTTTTTTCAATAAAATCAAGGCTCATTTTATAGGTGATTGCCGTCATTGTGCGGGGGTAATCGCTGCCCCACATAAGCTTTTCAAAGCCCACAAGGTCAGCTGCTTCGTTTATCGCTTTAACGGCAGAGGGATACGGATAAAACTCCGCATTGAAAAGCCAGGTTATACCGCCGCTTTCGATAAACACGTTCTTGTTTTTTGCGAGCTTTATCTGTTCAAGCCAGTTTTCTCTTGTGACCATTCCGAAATGCCCGATTGCAATTCTCAAATCGGGGAACATTCCAATGATTTTCTGCATCATTTCGGTTTGTTCGTCACCGTCTGCAAGATCAATCGAAATGAATTTACCGTTATCATTTGCAACTCTGAAGGGTTCAAGGTGATTGAGCAGATTTTTATCGGCAAGGCGACCTGCACAGATTTTTATGCCGTCAAAACCTGAAACATCATAAAGCGTTTTTTCTTCATACAAGGCGCAGATTTTTATTCTGTCGCTTTTGCACTCAAGCAGATATCCGTCCTGATTGCCGTCAATATATTCCTGAGTAATAACCGCACCGCTGACACCTGCGTAATCCATATTGGCAAGGAAGCGTTCAACGGAATTCTCGCCGTCTGTCATATAAGGCGGCATCATCTGACGGATTTCACCGCCGAAATCACTTTTGCCGCCGCCGACGTCATAAACGGGTTTGCCGTTTACAATTCCGTTTTGTTTTTTCCATAAATGAGCGTGTGCATCAATAATCATAACGTTACTCCGTCTTTAAATATTGCAATTTCACGGTTGCCTAAGATTTCATTTTTTGTCTGTCTGCCGTCTGCAGCCTGTTTTATTATTTCAAGCAATTCATTATATCTTAGTAAAACAAAAGAAGAATATATTAAACTAATAAAGTATCTAACTACATTAGGATTTAATAATTTAAATATCTTATTTGATGGTAATCCATATATATTAAACTTAGAACCATCAAATTTTGAAGCTTATATAGAAAAAACAAAAGATCAAATAAAAGTTAAAGTAAATACTGAAATTATAGGAACACAAAAAGCATTGCAAGAATTAACTAAAATTTTTGATATAGATGATGTGGATATACAAAATGAATCTTTAGAGGATATTATTAGAGGTATTTATGAAGAAGCTTAGATTTCATTTAACGGTTATAAAAATATTT
>CALFPM010000120.1 GCA_937919155.1 uncultured Clostridia bacterium | reverse complement strand
CATACCAGCCTGAGCAAATGCTGCTGAGTCTGTTGCACCGCCGAGAGGAGGTACAAAGCCCTTCTTACAGGGAATGCCGAGATCCTGACAAGCCTCAACCATGCTGTAATCAAGCTTTGCCATAACCGAATAAATGGGCAGTATCATATAGGGCAGAAAATTATAGACCATACCCAATATAACCGCGCCTTCGGTGTTAATCATATGTATGGGGTCAATGCCGATTTTACCAAGCAGGGAGTTAATGATACCCGTATCCTGCAGAAGTGCCATCCACGAATAAGTTCTGATAAGAAAGCTCATCCACATGGGCAGCATAACAAGCATAACCATTGTGCGCTGCACTTTTTCCGTTGACTGCGAAATAAAATATGCAAGCGGAAATGCAATCACAAGGCAGATAAGCGTTGCCACGATTCCGAACCAGATTGAGCGCAGGAATGTGGGAGCATATTTGCTCAGCGCCATGATATTCTCAAAAGTGAAAGCACCCGAAGCATCGGTAAACGAATAGTAAACAACAAAAATCAACGGAGCAACTATAAACAGCACTGACCAGACAATGTAGGGCGAGGCAACCAGCTTTGAGCCGAGAGTTGAACGGTTGCTCATTCCTCTACCTCCTCTGCGTTTGAAAGCTCATCAAACTCTTCACTGAATGAGCTGTAGTCACCGTAGATACCCGAATATTCGGACTTCTTCATAATGTGAATTGCATCGGGTTCAATAAAGAGACCGATTTTTGCACCCTCAGGCTGATAATCTGTTGTCTGAATCATCCACTTGAAGCCGCCGATATCAACAATGATTTCAAAATGAACGCCCTTGAATGTAACCGATGTGACAACACCGCAAAGCATACCCTTTTCAGGCTCAACAACATCAACATCTTCGGGTCGCACAACAACATCAACCGCTTCGTTTTTGCCGAAGCCTTTGTCAAGACACTCAAAACGGTGGCCCGAGAAATCAACAAGGCAGTCATCAATCATAACACCGTCAAGAATATTACTTTCGCCGATGAAATCAGCAACAAAAGCGTTCTTGGGTTCATTATAAATATCAAGAGGAGTGCCGATCTGCTGAATAACACCGCCATCCATAACCACAACGGTATCGGACATTGAAAGTGCTTCTTCCTGATCGTGGGTAACATAGATGAAAGTGATTCCGAGTCTTTGCTGAATATTTTTGAGTTCAACCTGCATATCCTTGCGGAGCTTGAGGTCAAGTGCACCGAGAGGCTCGTCAAGAAGCAGAACACGGGGTTTGACGGCAAGCGCTCTTGCAATTGCAACACGCTGCTGCTGACCGCCCGAGAGAGAGTTTATGTTACGCTTGCCGAAACCTGTAAGATTAACAAGAGCGAGCATTTCCTCAACAGTCTCTTTAATCTGCTTTTCGGGCACCTTTTTGATCCTCAGTCCGAATGCAACATTCTCATAAACATTGAGATGAGGGAAAAGGGCATAACGCTGAAAAATAGTGTTAACCTGCCTTTTGTGAGGAGGAACACTATTGATTACTTTATCTTCAAAGATAACCTCACCTTCATCAGGCTGAATAAAGCCTGCGATAATGCGGAGAGTGGTTGTTTTTCCGCAGCCTGAGGGACCGAGAAAGGTTATGAATTCCTTGTCACGGATATAAAGGTTAAGGTTCTTGAGCACCTGATTATTTCCGAATGTTACGGAAATGTTTTTCAAATCGATAATGGCATTTTTTTTCAATTATGCAGCCCCTCTCTGCCTTTGCCGCAAAAGCGGCATTACGGCTTATTATAATAATAAATAAAATATAGTGCAAAAACTTGCAAATGTCAACATTTTTTTTAATAAATCCGCGAGAATTCCGTTGCAAATCGGATTTGCCAAATATTTCCCTTTGATTTACTCGCAAATGCTCGTTTTTTCTCCGCTTTTCTCGCTTTTTGTGATTTGAATATTTTTAGCAAATTCCGCTCATTTAATCTTCTTCGGCTCATCAATTATCCCCGCAATATAGTCAAGAGAAACATTGTAAAACTTCGCAAGCACAACATATTTATCGATGCCCATTTGTGCCGCTCCTCTTTCATAGCGACTGTACTGAGTCTGCTGAATATTGAGCACCTTTGCAATATCACTCTGAGTCAGGTCATTATCCTCCCTGATATCTCGCAACCTCTGATAACAATTCATTGCACATTCCTCCTTTTTGATTAAAATATCATAGAACTGATAAATACTATTGACTTTAGTACTCTTTAGTTCTATAATTAACTTGCATTGCACAATTATCTGCGGATAATATTGACAAACAACCGCATCCGCACTAAAATTGAATTGAAAATGTGCAAATAAAAGGAGGAATTTCAATGTTCAGTATTTTTACATCAATTCTCGCATTTTTCTTCTCGATTTCATCATTTTTCACCGTGCTTTTCGGCAACAACCTTTGCACAATATCAATGGTTTATAACGAAGAACGCGGCTATGTCTGGGAATGCGATATCGCAAACGATGATGTTGCAATCATCAAAAGTGAAAACCGCCTCGGCTCGGCGCAGACTTTTGTGATTGAAGGCATCAGCGAAGGTCAGACAGAAGTCACTGTCACCAACACAAGAGGTGAAACTCAGTCCTGCATCATTTACTCAACGAGCGAAGTAAACCCATATAACGGCAAGCATGAGTTTTATCAGATTTATGTCCTCTATGATTTCGGCACATACATAAGCTATGACGAAGAAATCACTCTCACCGCAGAAAATCCCGTTGACGGCGGTTATTGGGGTTTCGGATTCGGCGCAGATGAACCTGAGCTTGCAACAGAACCTGTAACGGTTAACGGAATCTGTTCATTCGATGTCATCAATTCGTATTCCGAGGATGTCAAATACGGCACACTTTTCGTTTATTACGACAAGGACGGCAATCCCCTTGAGGAAAAATTCCTTGCATATACTCTGAAAGAAAACGGCACAATCGAATATACCGATGAGAGCAGACTCACCGAAATTGAACTTGAGGCTGACTTTTCAAAGCTTATTTTCTGGAATGTAACAAGCGATTACACTGCAAACGAGGCTGAAATTATAAGCATCTATTTCAGTTCCGATGAATACGGAAGTGTGTATGTGCCCGAAGATTATCCCTCGTCAGATATTCTCGAAATGCTTATCGGAGAGGTCCTTGGCAAAGTTCCCGTAAACGGCACCGAAACCGTTGTGATTGAAGCTCTCAAGGAAGGCACAGCGGAATTCACTCTTGAGAAAGTTGATATGTATCCCCTCGTCAAAACCGAAAACGGATACGAAATCAACACCGAACGCTACGAGGTGCTTGAAACAATAACTATTGTTGTTACCGTTGATGCAGACCTGAATCTTACATACGAAATCAAATAAAAATAATAACCCCGATACAAACGGGCAATACTTTTATTGCCATTAACTGTATCGGGGTGATTTTTTGCAATTCAGCAAGGTTGAAATCTGCGGAGTCAACACCGCAAAGCTGAAAGTATTGAAGGAAAGTGAAAAAATGGAACTGCTCCGCAAAGCAAGAGCAGGCGATAAAAAAGCAAGGGAAGATTTAGTGACAGGCAACCTGAGACTGGTGCTGAGCGTCATTCAGAGATTTTCAAACAGAGGCGAAAATCCTGACGATTTGTTTCAGGTGGGTTGTATCGGTCTGATAAAGGCGATTGATAATTTTGACATGAGTCTTGATGTTCGTTTCAGCACCTATGCCTGCCCCATGATAATCGGCGAAGTCAGGCGGCACCTGAGGGATAACAACCCTGTCAGAGTCAGCCGCTCTGTCAGGGACACGGCATACCACGCAATGCAGGTGCGTGAAAGGCTTATCAATGAGCTTGAGCGCGACCCCACTCCCGAAGAAATTGCAAAGGAGCTTGGAATATCCAAAGAAAGCGTTATTATTGCCCTTGATGCAATTGTTGAACCCGTTTCCCTCAACGAACCCGTCTACTCAGACGGCGGAGACACAATTTATGTTATGGATCAGATAGGCGACACCGAAACAGACGAAAGCTGGCTTGATGAAATTCTGCTGAGGCAGGCAATAAAAGAACTCAACAGCCGCGAAAAAAAGATTCTTTTTCTTCGTTTCATGAAAGGAAGAACCCAGATGGAAGTTGCAGACGAAATCGGTATTTCCCAGGCTCAGGTTTCCCGACTTGAAAAAGGTGCAATCAAAAAAATCAAAGACACAAACAGGGCATAAAAAAGAACTGTCTCACCAAATCGGCGAGACAGTTCATCTCTTTATTTTTCAACTGTATATGTTGCGTACGAAAGGAATTCTCCTCTGAGAAATTCGCAGGCAGTGAACACAATTCTGTCCTCATAAACCTTAACAAGCATTCCCTCGGATGAGCGCATATAATGCTCGGAAGTGTCGTCAAGATTGGGTTTTGTTCTTCTGGGGGAAGACACGCTGGAAACATGAACCATTGTGGCATATTCGCCGCCGTAATTCGCAATGTTGAGATTTGGATTAAGTTCCTGCATATCATACGCCCAGTGTGAATGACCGTTAAAGAAAACGACATTTTCATATTTATCCATCAGCTCTTCCATTCTCACTTCATCGGGACAATCCTCGGTAAAGGGAAGATCGTAATGACGGCCCACATTATTCTCAAGGTTGCCCTCACCCATATAGGGATTCTCGCCCTCAACAGGGTTATTGAGGAAGGTGTGGAAGAACAGATAAACTGTTCTGTCTTTGTATGTTTCAAGCTGTGTTTCAAGCCAGTCAAGCTGCTCATCTGTCAGAAGACGGCTTGTTGCTTCGCCGTAATCCCACTGATACTGTGAAAGGAAAACAAACACATCCTCGCAGCCTTCTGGACTATACACAAAGTCAAGTCCGTTTTTGGCAACACCCTTGACTCCGTCAAGCTTTTCTTCGCCGTAAACACCCGTATTCATCAAAGCCTGCCAGTTTTCAAGTGTAAATTTGCTGTTCACATCGTGATTACCCGTGCAGGTATAAACAGGGAAATCATAATTTGAAACTATGTTGTTGAAATTTTCAAACGAACTTCTTTCGCCGTTTGCAGAAATATCACCCGATATGCCCACCATATCAACACCCATTTCCTCCATAAAGTTGAGTGCATTTGGGAAGGTCAGCAATGCATCATCGCCGGTAAGAGAACCGTTGTATCTGTTAAAATGAACGTCACTGAGCGCACCGAACGAATAAAGCATTTCTCCGTTATCGGCAACTTTGCCTTCAGGGATTTCTGTTTTGCCCACAAGGAAAGCGCCCTTGTATGCAAGCACGGTTTCTGCACCTTCGGGAATTGCAGTGAACTGCTGAATTTCAGTGCTTCCCTCTCCGCCTCTGACATCAACTTCGGCAAATTCACTGTAATATACAGTGTATTCACTCACATTTTCACTGAGTTTTTCGCCCTCATCGGTGCCCCAATAAAGGTCATAACTTCCGCCGAGTTTTGCAGAAACCGTAACCGTACCCGCGGCTGAACCGGGAGTTTCATTGTCATAATCATAAACGATTTCCGCACTGTTGGCCATAAGCGAATTCGTGAATGAAAGTCCGTTAAAGAATGTCATTACAGGCATAAAAAATGCCATTATTGTGATAAGAATTTTGCTGAGCATTGTTTTTTCCTCCTTTTATTTTCAACAGGATAACAGACATTGCAAGCAATATCTGCGCCGTATAATATCCACTGTTGCAAACATTTTTTTGACGGGAGCAAAACAGAGAAGATGTCACTAATTATAAACAATGATGTGCCTGCAAAAACGACTGTAAGACACAATCGGACTGCACATAACGGTGACTTAGCTTCCCCATCTTATTTACTTTTCGTGAATTGCCCATTTCCCGACAGTTTCGAAACCGATTCCCGAATAAAAAGCCTCAAGAGAATCGTTCCTGCAAAAAAGAAAAACTTCCTTTTCTTTTTTCGCCTCGGCAAGTGTGCCCACAAGCTTTGAAGCATAGCCTTTGCCTCTTGCAAGCGGATTTGTTGCAACTGCACCGAGAAGAACGCTTTTTTCGCCCTCAAAAAGAGCAAATGCGCAGGAACAAAGCTTACCGCCGGACTCTGCCGCCGCAAGAGATGCCGTTGATTTATTCAGTCTCATACACACATCTGCAAGAAACGCTTTGTAATCACCCAATTCAAAGCCGCACTCACACAGAAGTGAATAGATTTCTTTTTTATCGTAATCGGCAAGTGCTTCGCTCCACGGCAATGCACCGCCCGAATATTTCACGGTAAAGGATGTTTTCTGAGGAATCAGACCGAGTTTTTCCGAAAATCGGTCATCATATGTCAATGTCTGATATCCCACCGCATTCAGAAATCCTCTGATTTCTTCAAAATCGGCATCATCAACAGCGCAAAGAGTTGCATTTCCGTCAACTCTGCTCACGGCGGCAACAGGCACACCGTCAACTTCCTGCACCCAGAAAAGCGCAAAATCATAAGCCGTACCGTAGGTCTGTGCAAGTGCCGTAATCCTTGCGGAATAAGGGTCTGCAGGCAGAAATAAAAGCTGAGATGTCTCATTTATAAGCTTTATCATTTTGCAAAATCCTCGGCAAGTGCTTTGATAAGCCTGAGGCTTTCTTCTGCATCACTGTATTTTATAACGCCGCCGGGTGAATGGAGATATCTGCAAGGCACGGAAACGGTGAGCACCTTCACGCCGCCCCTGCTCTTATGAATTGCTCCTGAGTTGTTGCCGCCCGCAACCATTGTTTTGGGCTGAACTGCAATATTCTTTTCTTCCGCAAGTTCAAACGCACGGTCAAAAAGCTCTTTGCTGTAAAGGGTTCTTCTGTCCATAAACGAGACCGTGCCGCCCTTGCCGCAGATACACACTCTTTTTTCTCCGCTGACACCTGAAATATCCGCCGCCGTTGTTGTTTCAACGGCAATTGCATAATCAGGGTCAATGGTAAATGCCGCAGTCTGAGCTCCCCTTGTGCCTATTTCTTCCTGAACACTGAAAGAGAACCAGGCATCATATTCCAATTCACTTCTTATCATCTCAATGAGAATGGCACATCCGACTCTGTCATCGAGTGCCTTGGATTTCACAAATCCCTCACCAAACTCAACAAAATCGCCTGCAAACCACGCAGAATCACCGAGACGAACATATTCAGCAGCCTCATCTTTATCCTTTGCGCCGATATCAATATAAAGTTCGTCCGCACCCGGAATATCAGCAAGCGCACTTTCGGCAACAAGATGGCCGGGTTTAATACCTATAACTCCGTTAACCGCTTTATCGCCGACTTTCACTGTTCTTCCGAGGATAACACGGGTATCAATACCGCCCACTTTCGCAAAACGCAGATATCCTTCTGCGGTGATTGCGGTTATAATCAGACCCACCTCATCCATATGAGCATCAATCATAACCTTTTTTTCAGCTTTATTCTTGCCCTTTTTGAACACAAGAAGATTACCGAGAGGGTCAACACTGTATTCGGCATAATCTTTGATTTTTTCAATGATATAATCGCGCACCGCATCTTCTCTGCCCGAAATACCGGGAAGTGTGCAAAGTTCTTTAATCATTTCAAGCATTTTTCGCACCCCTTTCCAGAACATAAGCGGCAATAAGCTGCGCCGTGCTTTCAATATCAGCAAGGTCACACACCTCAGCGGCTGTGTGCATATTTCTCAGAGGAACAGAAATGAGCGAAGTCTTCACGCCCTTACCCGCAACCTGAATTTCATCGCAATTGGTACCTGTTTTTCCGCCCATAACCTCGGATTGATTGGGAATGCCGTTTTTCTCCGCAATTTCAGCAAGCTTTTTGCTCATTGCAAAGTCAAGCGAAGGGCCGTAGCCTATCATTGCACCGCCACCCAGCTTTGCATATTTTTCACTGCTCACACCCGGTGCACTTGCAAAGCTCACATCAACGGCAATGGCTTCATCCGCATCAGCGGTAAATGCACCTGCCGTTGCGCCGCTTCCGCCCGTTTCCTCCTGCACGGAGAAAAGAACGCTGATTTTGCATCCGTGATTTTTGCCCTCAAGAAGTTCAAGAGCACGAAGAATTGCGGCAACTCCGGCTCTGTCATCAACAGAGGGTGAACACACTCTGTTTCCGAGAAGATTTTTATATTCCCCGTTGAATGTTATTCTGTCACCGGGTGAAACAAGTTTCATCGCCTCATCACGGCTCATTCCTATATCAACCGCAATGTCATCAAAACCTTTTGCCTTGAGCGAATCATCAGGCGTTGAAAGATGCGGAGGTGTTGATGTTATGACGCCAAAAAGCTTTTCCTTGCCGTGAACGGTGACTTCCGAAGCCGCAAGCACGCGGATATCCGCACCACCGCATTTTGTCACTTTCAGAAATCCGCAATCATCAATTGCAGTCACCACAAGACCTATCTGGTCAAGATGGGCATCGAGCAGAATTTTGACCTTGCCGCCTTCCGTTTCGCCCACAACGCTGCCCAGAGCATCAGTTCTGACGGGCATATATTTTCCGAGCAATCCAGCGGCAACGCGAGCCGCTTCATTTTCTGCACCCGAAACACCGCTTGCCGCACAAAGAGTGCGGAGCAAAGCAGAAACTTCATTATAGTTACTCATACTGACTACCTTCCAACAACGCGGGGGTGCGCTCTGCATTTTTTGCAAAGCTCACCCCGTGTAAAAAATTTTTTATCAGATAACTTTTACGCCGCCCTCGGGACGGATGTTAAGCACATAACAGGATTTTTCGCCGAAAACAGCACAGATTCTGTTCCTGAACTCGTCAAGAGTGTCTGCAGGCACAAAAGCCTGAATTGTTCCTGCAAAACCGCCTCCGTGAACTCTCCAGGCACCCTTGCCCTTGAGAATATCCTGACAGATTGCAAGCGCAACACTCACAGGCTGGTCTGCAGGTGCTTTGCAGGTGTAAACATTCTGATTGTACATATATGATGAGAAGCCGCTTTCAACGATGAGTTCTTTGAACGACTCAAAATCGCCTGCC
Source organism: uncultured Clostridia bacterium (assembly GCA_937919155.1). GTDB lineage: Bacteria > Bacillota > Clostridia > Oscillospirales > Acutalibacteraceae > CAG-177. The sequence goes on along the minus strand of CALFPM010000120.1, from coordinate 3,944 downwards.
TTGAGTGCGGCACCGAGAAGATCTATTCTCTTGTTTTCGTTGAAGAAATGCATTGCGCGCAAAACTGCTCTGTCGCCTGCTGATTCGCGGATAAGAGGAATGTTCTTTTCAAATTCCTCAATGCTCACTTCGCGGAGAACAGACTTGCCGAATTTTGCGGCAACAGCTTCCATTTCACCTCTTACGGCAGCATATTCATCGGTAAGGTCAGCGTGATTTCCGCCTGTGTCAACAATGCAGAGAGCGTGGTTACAGGATGCAAAATCAAAATCAACCTTGTTGATGATAGGTGCAGCAGGGTCATTGAAATCAATCTGAACAAAACCGCCTACGGAACAAGCCATCTGGTCCATAAGACCACAGGGCTTACCGAAATATTCATTCTCGGCAAACTGCGCAATCTGTGCAATTTCAACTGCGCTCACCTTGCCGTCATTATAAAGATGATTGAGGATAGTGCCGATAAGAACTTCAAAAGCGGCAGAGGATGAAAGACCCGAACCTGAAAGAACATCGGAAACCGTTGCGGCATCAAAACCGCCGATATTATAGCCTCTGTTTTTGAATGCGGCGCAAACTCCTCTGATAAGTGACTCCGACTTGCCTCTTTCTTCAGGCATAACGCCGAGATTACCGAGATCAACTGCGTCAATTTTGTATCCCTCTGACTTAACTCTCACAATGCCCTCGTCATTTGCGGAAACAACTGCAACCGCATCAAGATTTACGCCTGCGGCAAGAACCTTGCCGTGGTTATGGTCGGTGTGGTTGCCGCCCACTTCAGTTCTGCCGGGAGCTGAATAAACCTCAGCATCTCTGTCTGCGCCGAAAAGGGTCTCAAATCTTGAAACCACTTCGGCATATCTCTTTTTCTGGGTGTCTATATCCTCTTTTTTGTAAATTCTCGCAAGCGCGCAATCGAATTCTCCGCTTGCAAGCTTTGCTTTCAATTCAGATGTTTTCATTGCTTTCGATCTTCCTTTCTTTTTTTGTATCTTTACGCTTATTTGCAAATTCTATTGTTTTCTCAACCGTGGTCCAGATTCCGTTCACCGACAAAAGTGAAAGTCCCGTTGCAAAAAGAAGAATCATGACGGGTAACAGGAATCCCACCGACAAAGGGTCATAAACATTTCTGCCGACCATTGTAAAAGAAATCAGCTTTGGCAGAAATCCGATTACGGACAAAAGCACAAACCTGCCGTATCCGAAGTTGAATGAACCGTAGATGCCTGAAATGCTGTTAACGGGCATACCGGGCACAAGCCTGAGAGCTATGAGCAACGCGGGATTGCCTCTGCCGTCCTGACGAATCAGCTTTTTCAGCTTTTCCGTTTTGCATATTACTTTCCACGCTCCTCCTGCTCCGAAACGTTTGCCGCAAAAATAGCGGACGGTAATAAGCACCGTGAAGCCGAGAATATTGACGGGCACAGCCATATAGACAGGCAAAACTATGCCCGACAAAAAGCACACCGTTGCCGTGGGGTAAATCGGAATAAAGCTTTTAATTGCAAAGAGCAGCATAACCGCCGCAAAGAACTGCCACACCTTGTCAAGATGAGAAATATATTCCTCAAGTTCCAGCAATTTCTGCTGAGTGCTTGCATACCAATGCCACAGTTCTTCGTGCTGAAGAGAAATCAGCAACGCGCCCACCGCAAGACCAAGCGCAATCAATATGAGTCCTCCAAAAAGCAGGTACTTTTTCTGTTTTTTTCTTTTTTTCAAAAGTTCACCGCTTTCAGGACATATTTACCATAATATTTTATAATATTCTCGGCGCGGGGTCAATAAGAAAACAAAATATTTTGGTATTTTATTTTCCGCAATTTGTGCTATAATATAAGTGTAAAAATTTTTCGACACTTTTGGAGGAACGACTTATGAGGATAACCGTTCTTGACGGATACACAGAAAATCCCAGTGATCTTTCCTGGGATTGGCTCAAGGAATGCGGAGAATGTGAAATTTATGACCGCACTCCCCCTGAACTGATTGCGAAAAGATGCAGGGGATGCGAAATAATCATAACCAACAAAACTCCTCTCCGCAAAGAGTTGCTTGAAACTCTGCCCGAACTCAGGTATATAGGACTGCTGAGCACGGGATTCAACATAGTTGATTGGGAATACTGCAAAGAAAAAGGAATTCCCGTTTGCAACATACCGTCTTACAGCACCAACGCGGTTGCTCAGCTTGTGTTCGCTCTTATCCTTGAACACACCAACGCGGTTGCTCTTCACAGCAAATCCGTTCATGCGGGCGAATGGAGTGCCTGCAAGGATTTCTGCTATTGGAAAACACCCCTTTCGGAGCTTGACGGCAAAACCATGGGCATCATCGGTTTCGGCAAAATCGGAAAGGCTGTTGCAAAAATCGCATCGGCATTCGGAATGAAAGTGCTTGCATCCACCAACCACCCCGCCCCTTTTGAAAATGTTAAATTCTGCGGCAAGGATGAACTTCTTGCTAAAAGCGATTTTGTGAGTCTTCACTGTCCTCTCACGCCCCTGACCGAGGGTATGGTCAATGCGGATTTTCTCTCAAAAATGAAGAACTCCGCAGTTCTTATCAACACATCAAGAGGACAGGTTGTTGACGAAAAAGCTCTTGCATATGCTCTTGAAAAAGGTATCATTGCAGGAGCAGGACTTGATGTTCTTGAAACCGAACCTCCCAAGGCGGAGTGCCCGTTAATCGGTGCAAAAAACTGTTATATCACACCCCACATTGCGTGGGCAGGTTTTGAAACGAGAGAAAGGCTGATGAGCATATGCCGCAGTAATGTTGAGGCATATCTCAACGGCAACCCTGTTAACCTTGTCTACTGAGGAGCAGATTTATGATAATATCCCAGACCCCGATGAGAATGTCGTTTTTTGGCGGCGGCACGGATTTTCCCGAATTCTACAAAGAACACTCGGGAGCCGTGATTTCCACAACCTTTGACAAGTATTGTCATGTCAATGTCAGAGAAATGCCCGACCTGTTCGAATACAAAACATATCTCTCATATGCAAAAATCGAAAAAGTAAGCTCGGTTGACGAAATTCAGCATCCCGCCATAAGAAACGCAATGAAATGGCTCAATCTTGAAAAAATATGTCTTAACTACGATGCCGATGTGCCTGCAAAAACGGGTCTCGGCACAAGCAGTGCATTTTCTGTCGGAATGCTCAACGCATTTCACACAATGATGGGCGAAGAAAAAACCAAGCGTCAGCTTGCAGACGGCGCCATTTACCTCGAGCGCACTCTTTGCAACGAAGACGGCGGCATACAGGACCAGATTGCGTCTGCCTTCGGCGGCTTCAACAGAATTGATTTTTCCGCTGACGGATATACTGTCACGCCTGTCAATTTCTGCGAGGGCAGAAAAGAATTGCTTGAGGAAAATCTGATGCTGTTTTTCACGGGACTTTCAAGATTTTCTTTCCATGTTCAAAAGAAAACCAAACAGATGCTGCCTCAGAATACAGACAGACTTCTGAAAATGCTGAAAATGGTTGACGAAGCGGAAGATATACTCACAAATCCCACCCGAAGCCTCAATGATTTCGGCCTTTTGCTCAACGAAACATGGCTGCAGAAAAGAGAGATAAGCTCCGAAATTTCAACGGATTACATAGATATTGCCTATCGCAAAGCCATTGAAGCAGGCGCGCTTGGCGGCAAGCTTCTCGGCGCAGGCGGCGGAGGTTGTCTGCTTTTCTACACAGAAAAAGAAAAACAGGATTCGGTGCGCAACGCGCTTTCCGACATGCTTGAAATTCCGTTTAAGTTTGAAAATGACGGAACAAAAATAATATGCAATTACTGATTAACGGGGAGCTGTAAGATACCCAAAACAGCTCCTCGTTTTCTTCAAGTGCTGGAGCTCACTTTCTCATTGAGGCCCATACTGACTCCTGGGTTTGAGACTACACCTCGCCCACCAGGGC
>CALFPM010000119.1 GCA_937919155.1 uncultured Clostridia bacterium | reverse complement strand
AGTGGCTGCCCGACGGCGCTATGGATTTCTTCAAGCTGCAGGCTTCTGACTACGGCAAAATCGGCGGCTTCCCCACCATGCTGCCTCCCGGTCACCTGACTCCCGGCTTCCAGAACATCCTCAAGCGCGGCTACGGCGATATCCGCAAGCAGGCTCAGGATTGGCTGGACGAGCACGAAGGCAACGTTCAGGGAGACAACATGGGCAGATATATGTTGCAGGATGACATCTCACTGCCTTTTGGCACATCACTGCTTGGAAAACCTGTTTTTGTTTCTGACAATATGCCAGAGATAGGAGCAGGAAATACTGCTATTTACTATGGTGACATGAAAGGTCTTGCAACAAAGTTTAATGAGAATATCAATATACAGGTTCTTAGAGAGCGTTATGCAGATGAACACGCAGATGGCATCATTGGTTGGTTTGAGTTTGATGCAAAAGTTGAGGATGCTCAGAAAATTGCAAAGCTTGTGATGAAAGCTTGATAAAGAGGAGGTCTTGAGATTATGCAATACAAAGCATTAATCTCTTTCTCTTGTTTGAGTATGTCAATGGCAATGGGTGATGTCAGAGAAATCTCTGACTCATCCCTTGCTAATGACCTTTTAGATGCAGGTTATATTTATCCGCTTGATAATGAAAAAAAAGAGGCAAAAAAGCCAAAGGAAATTAAAGAGCCAGAGGAAAAAGCCAAAGAAGAAATAAAAGCGGAAAAGCCAAAAACTAAGAGAAAGGGGAAAAAGTCAGATGGTAATAAAGACGCTTAAAGCATTTACATTGCGTAATACAGATACAGGAAAGCTAACATCATTTGCATTTGGCTCTGTTGCAACAGTTGATAACACTCTTGGTGGTCAGCTTATTACAGACGGATTTGCTGTTGAATATACTCCACTTGTTCCAGAGGGCACAATCTCTATTGATGCAAATGGAACATATGAGGTCACACAGTATGCAACTGCATCTGTTAATGTTGAGCCATCTCTTGAGATGAGTGTTGTTGCTGTTACAGGTGATGTTGACCTGTTAGGACTTATTCCAGATGATTTGCAGGAGGATATTGAAATTACAAATAATGCAATCTCTGGAACACTTAAATATGTAACAGACTACACAGGTTTTTCTGGGGATGTATCAGAGCAGAGCGGAAATTATCTTGCTCTTAAAGTAACAGCTCTTGCAGGTGCAAGCATTACTGTTGAGCTTATCAACGGAACAGTTGGTCATCCTGTGACTCTTGATAGTGATGGCATGATTGTTTTAAAAATTGCTGATGTTGATACTCAGTCAATTGAGGTTGTTGCAACAAAGGGCAACATCTCAGAAAAACAGAGCTTTACAATCTCTGGACTCACACTTGAGCCAGAAACTTAACAAATGTTGTTGTTTAGGCATGACTCCAAATAGGAGGGCAACAAATTGAATGAAATAACAGCTATAAGTCAGATCACTCCAAATGACCTTGCAGATTATTTGAGGATATGCGAGGCTACGGAGGATGATCTTACAACTCTTTCAACGCTTTTAAATGTTGCAAAAGATTATGTTTCAAAGTACACAGGGCAGACTCTTACAAAGCTTGACACAATGAAAGATGTTATCATTGTTGTTTTTATTTTGGTGCAGGATATGTGGGATAACAGAGCACTTTATGTTGATACCACAAACACAAACAAGGTTGTTGAGTCCATTCTTGGGTTGCATTCGGTGAATTTATTATGACATATCGCATAAACGCAGGAAAATACAACAAAAGAATAAGCATATTTGAGACAACAATTGTCAAGGATAGTGCAGGATTTCAGCACAAAGAGGAGACTCTTGTTTTGCAGACTTATGCTCATGTAAAGACTACAAGGGGCATGACTCTGATTAAAAACAATACTGACTTTGAAAAGGCTTTTACAAATTTTACGATTAGAAAGCCTATAACCAAGATCAACAGAGATATGTACATAAAGTTTAAAGATAAGACCTACACCATTGAATATATCAACAACGTTGATGAGGATTGCATTGAGCTTGAGTTGCAGTGTAAGGAGGTCACACACTGATGGCAAAGATTAATCTGGAACTGCCAAATGACATCATTAAAGACATTCAAAAAATAAGTAATAACTGTGATGAAATCTTTGGAGAGATGACAAAGGCAGGTGCAGAGGTTGTTCTTAAAAACATTGAGTCAAGTGTGCCAAAGTCCATAAGAAACTCAAAAATGATGCAGTGCTTAAAACTAACAAAAACCTACAAGACACCATCTGATGATGGCATAAATACAAAGGTTGGTTTTTTTGGTTATTTTGAAAATGAGGATGGAAAAACTGTTCCTGCTCCACTTGTTGCAAATGTATTTGAGTATGGGAGGAGTAATTCACCATTTCCAAAGCATCCTTTTATGAGAAAATCTTTCAAAAAGAGTGAGATTGAACAGGCAATGTTGAAAGCGCAGAAAAGAGCAAGCGGAGGATTGCTTGATGAATGAACTGATTGAGTCTATATTTTCAAATTTTACTGTGGATGGCACAGAAATACCTGTCTCCTATATGTATTATGAAGGGCATGGTGAGCCATATGTTGTATATATGCAACAGGATGCAACAAGCTCACTATCTGGAGATGATGAGCTTATTGGCTATGTTGATTATTATGATTTTGATGTTTATTCAAAAGGCAATTATCTTGCAATCGTTGAAAGTATTAAACAGATTTTAAAAGAGAATGATTTTGTTTGGCAACCATCAAGAACAAGCATGGATTTTTTTGAGCCAGACACAGGATATTATCACAAAACATTGAATTTTGCGATTTTTAGGGAGGAGGAAAACTAAAATGGCAAAAATCGGACTTAAAAATTTTCTCTTTGGTATTTTAACAGAGGAGACAGATGGCGGTGCATCTTATGGTGTGGCTCAGAAACCTGCTAAAGCGATTTCTTGCAAGGTTGACATTTCCAATAATGATGCAAAGCTCTATGCAGATGATGCAATTGCAGAGTCAGACACATCTTTCCAGAGTGGAACTGTGACAATCGGTGTTGATGATGAGAATGATGCAATGCTTGCAATTCTGCTTGGACATGAGATAGATGCAGAGGGTGAAATCATTAGAAGTTCAACAGATACCGCTCCTTATGTTGGACTTGGTCGGATCATCACAAAGATGGTAGGCGGTGTTTACAAGTATAAAGTTGAATTTCTCAAAAAAGTTAAGTTCTCAGAGCCATCACAGGAAAATGACACAAAGGGTGAATCTCTTGAATTTGGCACATCAGAGATTGAGGGGCAGGTTGCATCACTTGCAAATGGTGATTGGTCTGCATCCAAAACTTTTGATTCATTTGATGATGCACAGAGCTATCTTGAGAGCTTTTTCACAGCTCAGTTCACTGTTACTTATGATGTTAATGGTGGAACAGGAACAGTTGCTCCAGTTACAGTTGCAGATGGTCAGTCTGTGACTCTTTCTGATGGTACAGGAATAACGCCACCAGAAAATAAACAGTTTGCAGGATGGGCAACAACATCTAGCGCAGTTACTCCAGACGTAACAAGTCCTTATACACCAACAGCTAATATAACTTTGTATGCTGTTTATGAGGCGATTTAATTAAATACAGGCAGATGGGAGCGGTAAAAAAGACCGCTCCTTTATTTATTGGAGGAGAATGAGATGAAAGATTTTAATGGAAAAGTCCAATATAAAGGCAAAGATTACAAGCTTGTATTTAATCTAAATGTCATGGAAACGATACAAGAAAAATATGGCTCTCTTGATGAATGGGGAGAGCTTACAGACGGAACACATTTTGCCAAAGAACAATACGCAAAAGAAAAAGGCTCTCTTGATGGTTGGGATTTACTTAAAGATAAGGATAAAGCCAAGTATACAACAGAGCCAAACGCAAAAGCAGTAATATTTGGGTTTACGGAAATGCTCAATGAGGGCATTGACATGGATAATGAGGAAAATGGTACAGATATAAAGCCTTTTACATTAAAGCAGGTGGGGAGGCTTATTTCTGAGATTGGTTTATCAAATGCCACAGAAAAGCTAAATGAGACAGTTATAAACAGCGCAAAGAGTGATGAAAAAAACGAATAATCCAAGATGAGATTGATCCTGTCATTGACTTTTCTTGGTTTTATTTTATTGGAAAGACAAAGCTTGGTCTTTCTTTTAAAGAGACAGGGCGCATGACTTTAAATATGTTTAACAGGTTATATGAGCACTATAAAGTAACATGGGATTTGGAAATGAGGCTCAGAAAGGCAAATGTGACATATTCTGAGGCAAAGATTAAAGCAGAACAAGACGCAGAGTGGTTCTAAGGAGAGATAAATGGCAGGTTTTGGTGGTTCAGTCAAGCTCACAGGTGAAAGTGAATATAAAATCAACGGCGAAGTCTGCCGTCTGAGAGATATTCACGAGCTGTTTATGGACACGGGTCTGGGTCGTGACGGCTATTCGATGGTCGGTCAGGGCAGAATTGCAGACCTTGTTTCCGCGCGCTCAACTCAGCGCCGCGATATGCTTGAAGAAGCGGCAGGTATTTCTCATTTCCGCTACAGAAGAGCCGATGCCAACCGCAGGCTTGACCAGGCGGAGGAAAACCTTGTCAGACTCCGCGACATTCTTGCTGAGCTTGAGGGCAGAATCGGCCCCCTTAAAACACAGAGCGAAAAGGCTATGAAATTCCTTGCCCTTGCCGATGAAAAGAAAACTCTTGAAATCGGTCTGTGGCTTCATACAATAGAAAAATCGAAGAACGGTCTGCGTGAGCAGGAGCATAAGCTTTCCGTTGCCGCTTCTCAGTATGAGCAGACGGAAAATGCTCTTGTTGAAATTATTGAGCAGATTGAAAAGGCAATCAGCGAAGGTCAGTCAATCACTCTTGAGATTGAGCGTCTGCGTCAGCTTGTTTCCGACAGCGAAGAGGAAGCAACCGCTGTTGACGGTAAAATTGCCGTTGAAAGAAACACCATTGAGCATAATGAGCAGACGGTTGAGCGTATCACGGGCGATATGGGCGACAGTGAAGCTTCAAAAGCGGAAATTGACGCTCAGATTGAGCAGGCTCAGCAGGATATTGCTGGAAAAGAAGCCGCCGTTGCAGAGAAAAAGGCCGCTCTCGAGGCTGAACTCAGAAAGCTTGCGGAGCTTATGGGTCAGAACAGCGAAAACAGTGAAAAATCAAGAGAAATCAACGAAAAAATAACCGCTCTTGCTCTCAGACTTGCCGACCTGCGAGTTGAAAAATCAACTGCAGAGTCCGCGAAACACGAGCTGAGCGAAAGAATAAATGCAATTAACGGAGTCGTTGAATCAAGAGGCGGAGTAGTGACCGCTCTTGAAAAGGAAAAATCCGCGGCTCAGCTTGAGCTTGACCGCCTTAATGCCGTTGCCGCAGAGCAGGAAAATGCTCTTGACGGATACAGAATGATTATCGGCACAAGGGCAGAAAAGGTTGAAAAGCTCAGAAAAGAGCTGGAAAACATAAATCTTGACATTTATCAGAAAAATGCAAGAATCAAAATGCTTGATGACCTTGAAAAGAACCTTGACGGCTATGCAGGCAGTGTTCAGAAGGTTATCAAAGAGGCAAAGAGAGGTGCTCTCAGGGGAATTCACGGCACCCTTTCCCAGCTTATCACAACTCCTGCGGAATATGCCGTTGCGGTTGAAACCGCACTGGGCGCGGCAATTCAGAACATAGTTACTGATAACGAAAACACCGCTAAGGTTGCTATTAATTTCCTTAAGGACAACCGCGCAGGCAGGGCAACTTTCCTGCCTCTTACCTCGGTCAAGTCAAGACCTTTCACCGAAAACGGACTTGAAAAATGCGAGGGCTTTGTGGATATGGCAGACAAGCTCCTTGAATATGACGGCAAGTATGCGGATATCATCGGCTCACTTCTGGGCAGAACGGCAGTTGTTGATAACATTGACAACGGCATTGCCATGGCAAAGAAATATTCATACAGATTCAAGATTGTTACCCTTGACGGTCAGGTGCTTAACGCAGGCGGCTCAATGACGGGCGGCTCAAGAGGCTCGGGTTCAAGCTTCCTCAGCAGAGCAACCGAAATTGATGCTCTTAAGGATAAGGTTGCGGTTCTTGAAAAGCAGCTTGCCGAAAAGGAAGGTACATTCAAGACACTTTCGGAGGACCTTGCTCTTGTTCAGGCAGAGCTTGATGCAAGCGAAGCTGAACTTATCAAGGCTCAGGAGGATATAATCAGGGCAGAAAGCGCGCTGAATCTTGTCAAGGACAGATACAATGCCGCGAAAGGTCATATTGACGAACTTGAAGCGGAAAAAGAGCGTGCATCCGCAAGAATTGCAGAGTCGGAGGCAACCGCAAAGAGAGCGCAGGCAGATATTGATTCTGTTACCGCAGAGAGCGAGGCGCTGAACGCTCAGCTCAGCGGTCTTAATGAAAAAAGAGAATCTCTGGATAAACTCCGCGAGGAATCTGCAGAGGTGCAGAATGCTCTCAACCTTGAAATCGTTGCACTTTGCAAGGATATTGAGGCGGATAACGAAATTATCGCAGGCTGTATGGAGCGCAAAGAAAGCTTCAACCGCCGCGCAGATAAACTGAACGAAGAAATTGCGGAAATCAAGCGTGAGAACGAGGAAATTCTTGCCCGCATTGCTGATTATGAGGCTCAGGCGACAGCTCTGCGTGAGCAGTCTGTCAAGACCCGCGAAAAGATTGAGCAGCTTATTCAGAAACGCACCGAGTGCGAGGGTCAGAGTACAAATCTCCGCTCAAAAGAACGCGAAATGACTTCTGAGCGCGAAAAACTGGGCGGCGAGCTTGCAAGACTTGAAGAGCGCAGGGATTCAATGCAGAGAGAGCTTGAAACCGCGCAGAATAAGCTTTATGACGAATATCAGCTTTCACTCCGTGAAGCAACGGAAATGAACATCGTGCTTGATGATATTCCCAAGGCTCAGCGTACCTTGCAGGAAATCAAGAACAAAATCCGTGCTCTGGGCAGTGTCAATGTTGGCGCTGTTGAGGAGTACAAGGAAGTGTCGGAAAGATACGAATATATGAGCGGTCAGATCGGCGACATCGAAAAGGCTCGCGAGGAGCTTATCAAGATGATTGAAGAACTGACAGGCAAAATGGCGGAACGCTTCAGAGAACAGTTCAGACGAATCAACAACCACTTCGGCGAAACCTTCAAAGATTTGTTTGACGGCGGTAAGGCTGAGCTTGTGCTTGAAGATCCTCAGGATGTGCTTGAATGCGCAATCAACATCAGGGTTCAGCCCCCCGGCAAGAATGTTCAGAACATTGACCTGCTTTCAGGTGGTGAAAAGGGTCTTGCGGCTATTGCTCTTCTGTTCGCAATTCTCAAGGTTACTCCTGCTCCTTTCTGTATCTTTGACGAGGTTGAGGCGGCGCTTGACGATGTCAACGTCAGCCGTTACGCATCCTATGTAAGAGAAATGACGGGCAGCACTCAGTTCATTCTTATCACTCACAGACGAGGCACAATGGACGAAGCGGATATGCTTTACGGCGTAACAATGCAGGAAAAGGGCGTTTCAAAGCTTCTTGAACTCAAAACCGCCGAAATGGCAAGAAAGCTGGGACTTGAATAAAAGTCCCACAGTGTTACAAATGTGACTAAAATATAGTCAAACTGTGCTTGCAAAAAATTTTTACTGTGTTATAATTATATTGTATATATTATTTCAAGCGGTGCAAATCGCTTAAAGGGAGGATATAAAATGTCAAATCACGGTATTATCAATTACCCCGATGCGCAGGCTGTTCAGAAGCAGCTTGACGAGCTTATTAAAAAGCCTATTTATTCAATCAGCCCCGAAGCTCTCAAAAAGTATGAGGCAGAGTATTTTGACGGCAAATGTGCAAAGTCAAAGGCAATGATTGAAGAAGCAAAACAGGTCATCCCCGGCGGCGTTCAGCACAACCTCGCTTTCAACTATCCGTTCCCCCTTGTTTTCACAAAGGCTGACGGTGCATATCTTTACGATATTGACGGCAATCAGTACTATGATTTCCTTCAGGCAGGCGGCCCCACAGTTCTGGGCAGCAATCCTCCTGCAGTTCGTGAAAAGGTTATCGAACTCCTCAACACTTGCGGACCTTCAACAGGTCTTTTCCATGAGTATGAATATAAGCTTGGCAAGAAAATTGCTGACCTCATTCCTTCTGTTGATATGTTCCGTATGCTCGGTTCAGGTACAGAAGCTTGTATGACAGCTATCCGTGTTGCACGTCTTGCAACAGGTAAGAAGAAGATCCTTAAGATGGGCGGCGCATACCACGGCTGGTCAGATCAGCTCGGTTACAGCATCCGTGTTCCCGGCTCAAAGTTCACTCAGGCTCCCGGTGTTCCCCTGTTCTGCTTCAAGGATACAGACGAATTCTTCCCCGGCGACCTCAATGACCTTGAGAGAAAGCTTAAGGCAAACCGTCTCAAGGGCGGCACAGCAGCAGTTATGCTTGAGCCCGTTGGCCCCGAAAGCGGCACAAGACCCGTTGACAAGAACTTCTGCAAGGGCGTTGAAGCACTTTGCCGCAAGTACGGCGCACTTCTTATCTTTGACGAAGTTGTTACTGCATTCCGCGTAAGCATGAGCGGTGCTCAGGGTTACTTCGGCGTTTCACCTGACCTCACCGTATTCGGTAAGGTTATGGCAGGCGGATACCCCGGCGCAGGCGGTCTCGGCGGCAAGAAAGAATATATGAAGCATCTTGGTTCAGGTCTTGACGGTGACGGCAAGAAGATCAAGAAGGCTTTCTGCGGCGGTACAATGACTGCTAACCCCCTCAGCTGTATCGCAGGTTACACAATGCTTGAAGAAATGGAAAAAGCAGATGCTTGCTACAAGGCAGCTCAGATGGGTGACAGACTCACAGCAGGTCTTCAGGAAATCATCAAGAAGAGAAACCTTCCCTTCGTTGCATTCAACCAGGGTTCAATCTGCCATCTTGAAACAGTTGGCACAATGAACTTCGCAATCAACTGGTGCAAGCCCTGGGGCATTCCCAAGGTTCTTGACGAAACCTCAAAGCGTAAGAAGGTAATGACTCACATGGGCGCTGCATACATGGCAGAGGGTCTCGTAACTCTTGCAGGCAGCCGTCTTTACACCAGCGCTGCATACACAGAAGAAATGATTGACGATGCAGTTGCAAGATTTGACAGGGTATTTGAGAATATCGTTTGCCTTGAAAAATAATTGATTGACCATTGGGATGCTGAAGCATAGACAGATTATTTTGTTTATGTTTCAGCTTCCTTTGCCGATAATAATATCCGAAAGGAAATATATTATGGACGTTTTAACCGCAAAAAAACTTGTTATAGAAGCAGGCGAAAGACTTGTTGAAACAGGTCTTATTGCCAGAACATGGGGCAACGTAAGCTGCCGTGTTGACGACAAAACTTTTGTTATCACTCCCAGCGGCAAGCCTTATATCGGCCTCACACCCGATGATATTGTTGAAGTTGCAATCAACACTCTTGAGTGGGGCGGCAATGTTAAACCCTCATCGGAAAAGGGCATTCACGCTGAGGTTTACAAGGAATTCCCCGAAGCTAATTTTGTTATCCACACACATCAGAAGGTTGCTTCTGCAGTCAGTGCACTTTCAAAGGGCATTGAAAAGGTTGTGGGTGATGCAGGCAAGCTTATCGGCGGAGTAATCCACATGGGTTCATACGGTCTGCCCGGCACAAAGAAGCTCAAGAAGGGTGTTACAAAGGCTCTGCGCCTGAGTCCCTCAAAGGCAGTTATTATGGCTCACCACGGCGCTCTTTGCTTCGGTAAAGACAGCGAGGAGGCTTTTCAGGTTGCGAATACTCTTGAAAGCGTATGCTCAAAGCACATTCTTTCCGCTGCAAAAGAGAGAATGGGCATAAACTCGGACACTCTCGAAGGCTTCTGTTCGGAAATGGCTGACAAGCTTACGAATTCACAAAAAACTGTTGAAATTGATGAATCTTTGCTGTATAATAGTACCTGCAACCGCGAAAGCGGAGAGATTCTTTTCACCAATAAGGCGGACGGTTCCGAGGTTTCGATGGAACTTAACGGCGCATCGGCAGCTATCGGTGAGCTTGCAGAAGTTGCTCTTGCTCACAAGGATATCTATCTTGCCAACCCCGCATTCAACAACATCATACATAACACTTCAAGTGAGGTTGTTGCCGTTTCCAGACTCGGCAAAACAATGAAGCCTCTGCTTGATGACTTTGCTCAGATTTGCGGCCCCACAGTCAAGTGCGCATCTCCCGACAAGTGCGTAAAGGCACTCAAGAGGAAGAATGCAGTGCTTCTCAAGGATATGGGTGCTCTCTGCTGCGGTGCCAACGAAGGCGATGCACAGGCAGTTGATATGATTATGAGCAAAAGTGCCCTCACCTTGCTCACCGCAAAGGTTTTCGGCAAGGAAAAGGCAATCAACCCCGTTGAAGCTTGGGTAATGAGAATTGTTTATACTCTCAAGTACTCAAAGCAGGCGGAGAAATAATTAATTTGACCACTACCATCTTTTGTCCCCCCCGTTTTATACGAGAAAAATCCGAGGCTTATGGCCTCGGCTTTTTCTTTGTCAGGAAGCATAAAAAACGGCTTGCATCGGAGATTATCCATTGCAAGCCGTTTTTGTTATTCAGCTATTCTGTGACCGTCCTTGAATTTGACTTTGCCAAGGAAGGGGATTTTGAGAAATCCGTCAAATTCATCGCCGTCAAAGGTGATTGAAAGGTTGATATCCTTGTCAGGAAGAAGACTTGTCTGAACGACAGCCTCTATTGTGTCGTCATCCTCAGTAAGCTCTTTAACAATGATTTCAGGCACGGTAACACCGGGAACATCAAGCTCAAAACCGTATTCACCGTTGTTGTCAAAAACCTTTATTTTTGCTTCGCCTGAGAAAAACATTGTGTTAACATTGCAGGCCCATTTGCCTAAACCTATCATCTTTTGTCCGCTCCTTTCAAAAATGGAAGTGAATTTATTCTACCATAATATCACGGAATTGGCAAGTGTTTTAGGAAAAACAGACACTTGCCACAAAATATATTCAGAAAAGTTTTCTGTATTTTGGGTTGTCCGGCAACAAAACCACAGTATATTGTAGGATGCATATATATTATACATACCTTTTATATATGTGCTTTTTGCGCAAACATCAATTCACCGCGGTAAAGCGTCAAAACCCTTGATATCATTGGGATTCAGGGTTTAAAAAATTTCAAAAAATTATGAAAAAACCTATTGACATATCAATAGTCTTGTGTTACTATACTAGGGCACGGGTTTCGGTCAAAGGGGCAATTATGCCCGGAATCAGCCGCAAACCATTGCAGATATGCGTTGATGCAGGAGGTGGCCGCTCACCGAAGCGGGAAATTTCTGCGGAGTATGTCCGATTTCAAACCGGGCGAATTGTGTCCTTGCTTAAGGTCTGCCATTCCCGGGCAGCCTTGTTGCGGGATACCTATGTGCAAATGAGCGAAAGCTTTCCCGGAAATATGTTTTTCCGGTTTTTAAATCGGACGGGTTGAAACACCCGGGTCGGTTTTCACCAATTTGCAATTCACAGCCCGCCAAATTCTTAAGGAGGCGTTCACCATGGCAGTTAAGGGAAAAATCAGAATCAGACTCAAGGGTTACGACCACAGCCTTGTTGACAAGGCAGCGGAAAAGATCGTTGAGACCGCAAAGAGAACAGGTGCTCAGGTTTCAGGTCCCGTTCCCCTTCCCACAGAGAAGGAAGTTGTAACAATCCTTCGTGCTGTTCACAAGTACAAGGACAGCAGAGAGCAGTTTGAGCAGAGAACACACAAAAGGCTTATCGACATCATCAGACCTTCAGCAAAGACAGTTGAAGCTCTGACAGGTCTTGAGCTTCCCGCAGGCGTTGAAATCGAAATCAAACTTTAATTTCAACAAATGCAGGTCATGTTGGCAGAAAAGTCAACCAATAACCTAACAGGAGGAAAGCAATATGCAGAAAGCACTCATCGGCAAGAAGATCGGTATGACACAGATCTTCGATGAAAAGGGAAATGTAATTCCCGTAACAGTAGTTGAAGCAGGCCCCTGCACAGTCGTTACAAAGAAGACAATGGAAAACGACGGTTATGAAGCAGTTCAGCTCGGCTTCGGCGATGTAAAGGTTCAGCGCGTGAACAAGCCCATGATGGGTCAGTTCAAGAAGGCTGACGTAGCTCCTAAGAAGACACTTAAGGAGTTCAAAATCGATATCGCAAGCGTTAACGTTGGCGATACACTCAAGGCAGACATCTTTGCAGTTGGCGAAAAGGTAGACGTTATCGGCACAAGCAAGGGTAAAGGTACTGCCGGCGCAATCAAGAGATGGAACTTCTCCAGACTCAAGGAATCACACGGTACCGGTCCTGTTGCAAGACACGCTGGTTCACTCGGTGCTTGCTCCGACCCCTCAAGAGTATTCAAGGGCAAGAAGCTTGCAGGTCACCTTGGCTGCGAAAGAGTTACAATCCAGAATCTTGACGTAGTTAAAGTTGATGCAGAGAACAACCTTCTCGCTATCAAGGGCGCCATCCCCGGCCCCAAGGGCGGCATCGTTGTTATCCGCGATTCAGTTAAGAAAGCATAAGGAAGGAGTAGAGAATAATGGCTAAAGTATCAGTTTTCGATATGGCTGGCAAGAAGCTCTCCGATATGGATGTTGCTGACAGCATTTTTGCTATCGAACCCAGCATTCCCGCTATGCATCTCTGTGTAGTAAGCTATCTCGCTAATCAGCGTCAGGGCACACAGTCTACTCTTACCAGAGCAGAAGTAAGCGGCGGCGGCAAGAAGCCCTGGAGACAGAAGGGCACTGGTCGCGCAAGACAGGGCTCAACAAGAGCTCCCCAGTGGTACCACGGCGGTATCGCTCACGGTCCCAAGCCCCGTGATTACAAGAAGGAAGTTAACAAGAAGGTCAGAAGACTTGCAATGAAGTCAGCTCTCTCAGCAAAGCTTGCTGATAACGAGCTCATCGTTCTTGATTCACTTAACCTTACAGAGATCAAGACAAAGGCAATGGTTAGCGTTGTTAATGCTCTTGAAACAGGCAAGAAGGTTCTCTTCGTGCTTCCCGAGAAGAACGATATCATCTACCGTTCAGCTCGCAACATCGAAGGCGTTAAGACAACTCTTGTCGGTACACTTAATGTTTACGATCTCCTTAACTGCGACACAGTTGTAGTTCTTAAGGATGCAGTAAGCAAGATCGAGGAGGTTTACGCATGAGCAGATTAGCACAGGATATTATCCTCCGCCCCGTAATCACCGAAAACAGCATGGACGGCATTGCAGACCGCAAGTACACCTTTGAGGTTGCTAAGGACGCAAACAAGATCGAAATTGCTAAGGCAGTTGAAGAACTTTTCGGCGTTAAGGTTGCAAAGGTTAACACCATCAATGTTGACGGTAAGTTCAGAAGATAC
>CALFPM010000118.1 GCA_937919155.1 uncultured Clostridia bacterium | reverse complement strand
ACTCTTACCTGAACCCGTCGCGCCTGCAATCAATAGGTGAGGCATTTTTGCGATATTTCCGACAACAACTCGTCCGCCGATATCCTTACCCAAGGCTATTGTAAGCTTGGATTTTGAAACCTTAAATTCATCAGATTCTAAAATTTCTCTTGCGGTAACAGATGCAGTTTCTTTGTTTGGGATTTCAATTCCCACTGCGGCTTTTCCCGGAACAGGAGCAACCAAAACAGTTGAAACTGCAAGGTTTAGTGCTAAATCGTCCGCAAGACCTACAATTTTACTCAATTTTACACCCGTACTCGGAAGTATTTCATATCTTGTAACAGACGGTCCGCGGCAGATATTGGTAACTTCCGCATTGATTTTAAAGCTTTCAAGGGTTGAAACAAGCTTTTTCGCACCGATCTGCATTTCGGTCATGCCGTCTGTGTTTGCAGTTTTTTCAGCAAGATTGAGAAGCTCAACCGAGGGGAACACATAGTCAGGCTTTTCTGTTTCTTCCGCCAAATCTTCAAAAGGAACCTCCTCTTCCTCAGTTGCAACATCGGCAACAGGCGGCAAATCTCTTTTCTTTCTCTTGGGTTTTGCCTCATCAATTGCCGTTTCGATTGTTTCTTCAACAACATCCGACTGATTGAAATCAGGCAGACGAACCACGGGTATTTCGGGAACGGGAGGTTCTTCTATGGGTGCGAAAGTGGATTCATCAGTTATAAAATTATCCTCAAAATTTTCAACCGAATTTGTAGGCTGTTCGGGAGGATTGAAGGGCTTTTTCGACCTTTCTTCCTCTTCTTTTCTTTCTCTTTCTTCCTGGACACGCTGAGTATGCTGTTCAATTTTTTCGCCTGCAAACTCTCCGACTTTTTTCACAGGCTTTTTAACAGCGTTGAACACCGTGCCGAGTGAAATCTTTGTAAGCAGCATTACTCCCACAACAATAAAAAGCACAAAAGTAAATGCAGCGGGGATTTTTCCGAAAAACATTGCAACAAGTCCGCCGAAAACGGCACCAAAAAATCCGCCGCTCAGAAGTTGCGGAGAATTGGCCCATATATCTGCAAACTGTTGTGTAAGAGTTGTGTCCCTGAGGTAATCATCGGTATTGGAGAAAATATGTATTGCACCGCTCAGAAGCGCGGTGAATGCAAATATGATAAGCAGATTCTTTGTTATGCTTTTGAACGGCTTGTCCATAGCGAGAATAACAACCGAATAAATAAGAACAGCAGGGACAACCCATGCAAAAAAGCCGAAAAGAGCAAACATTCCGTTGTGCATGCTCATCCAGGCACTTTCGCCCTCGATAAATACAACAGCAGCAAGAAAAAGTGCAACGGCAAAAAGAATCACGGCATAAGTCTGACGGCTTATACCTTGTGAGGATTTGTCGGACGATGCTTTTTTTGCGGAAGATGTGTTTGTTTTTGTTTTCGGTTTTGAATTTGACGCCGTTTTCTTTTTTGTATCGGCTTTTTTATTTTGGGTATTTGCCATTTATTTCATCCTTTCGGGAATTTATTCCTTTTTATTTTCATCAATCATATTATACAGGCAGCTGAGAGCATCGGAAAGACTGCCCAATGAATCAATAAGACCTTCTTCAACCGCCGCTTCGCCGCTGAGAACAGTGCCCACATCCATAACGAGTTCGCCCGTTGCAAGCATCATTTCGCGAAATCTGTCCGGTGCAATTTCGGAGTTATCGGAAACAAAACGGACTATTCTTTCCTGCATCTGCTCAAAATAAGACAACGTCTGCGGAACACCAAGCACAAGACCGTTCATTCGCACAGGATGAATGGTCATTGTTGCAGACGGTGTAATAAATGATTTATCCGTTGAAACCGCAAGAGGTACGCCAATCGAATGACCGCCGCCGAGAACGAGAGAAACCGTTGGAGTTTTCATGCCCGAAACAAGCTCAGCGATGGCAAGACCTGCCTCAATATCACCGCCAACGGTATTAAGAATCATTATCAGTCCGTCAACCTCATCACTCTCTTCAATAGCAACAAGCTGAGGAATCACATGCTCATATTTGGTCGTTTTGTTCTGAGCCGGAAGAATATAATGCCCCTCTATCTGCCCTATAACCGTGAGACAGTGAATCAGATAAGAACCCTTTTTCACGGTTACACTGCCCGATTCAACAATACTGTTGAGAGCAGAGGAATCATCATCCCCTGCGCTTTCTCCGCTGCTCAGATCGGGAGCCTGCCACGGAGGAGAAGGAAGAAAAAAATTATTCTTTTTATTCTTGTTTCTGTTCATTGTTTTGCATCCTTTCCGAAAAATAAACACAATTATTATTCCTCGAAACGGCAAACAATAAACCCAATTTTACATGATAAAAATTATACCATATATACATATAATTTTGCAATATAAAACTCAATATTTTGTTATTAAATTTGACGGAATCATCGCATTTTGTGTTTCAATTAAATTATGAGATTTAATTATGCAAATAACACAACCCTGTTTTGATGCAAATTTTCGTAAACAAAAAGAAAAAGCCGCCGAAGCTTTCACTCCGGCGGAAAAATTATATTTTAGAAAAGTCCGCTGATTTTACCGTTTTCATCAACGTCAATTTTTTCTGCTGCGGGAACCTTGGGAAGTCCGGGCATTGTCATAATATCGCCCGTAAGGACAACTATGAAACCTGCACCTGCAGAAATCTTAACATTTTTGATTGTGACGGTAAAGCCTTCAGGTGCACCAAGCTTTGCAGGATCGTCTGAAAAGCTGTACTGTGTCTTTGCCATACAAACGGGAAGATTTGAATAACCCATCGCTTCTATAGCTGCAATCTGCTTCTTCGCTGCAGGAAGAACGCTGATTCCGTCACCGCCGTAAACTTTCTTTACAACAGCTTCAATCTTGCTTTCGATTGTTCCGTCAAGCTCATATGAGAATGTGAAATCATTGGGCTGCTCGCAAAGTCTGACAACTTCCTCAGCAAGCTCAACACCACCGTTGCCGCCCTCTGCCCATACGGTTGAGAGAACAACATTTACACCAAGCTCCTTGCACTTGTTGATAACAAGCTCAATTTCAGCGTCTGTGTCGGTCGGGAAGCGGTTGACTGCAACAACGCTCGGAATCTTATATACGTCTTTGATATTGGAAACGTGACGGAGAAGGTTGGGGATCCCCTTTTCAAGAGCCTCAAGGTTTTCTGCACCAAGCTCTGTCTTGGGTACACCGCCGTGCATCTTGAGTGCGCGGATTGTAGCAACCATAACTACTGCCGAGGGTACGAGCCCTGCCATACGGCACTT
>CALFPM010000117.1 GCA_937919155.1 uncultured Clostridia bacterium | reverse complement strand
AGGGCGTGATAATTATAAGATGTTGTCTTGGCCAAAGCATCTTTTACAGCGAGTGGTTGATTGAGACTGTTGTATGCTGTTTCGCTGATAGTGTTACCATTGGCATCAATAGTTTTGATAACGTTACCATTGGCATCATATACACTGGTAAACACATTATTATTTGCATCCGTAATAGTAGTTCTTCTGCCCAATGCATCGTAGCCATAGCGTATAATATTATTCAGCGCATCCTTAACAGACACAACTTGATTCAAACTGTTGTACGTATATGTGGTAGTATTACCCAAAGCATCACGAACAGAAATCATATTGTTATTCGCATCATAAGTGTACACTGTGGTATTACCTTTTGCATCAGTCGCTGTAAGCATATTTCCAAACGCATCATATGTGTATGTTTTTTTATTACCCAACGCATCTGTTTCACTTAATAATTCTCCTGATTTGGAGTATTGATAAATAACAGTTCCGGATGTAGCATTTACTTCTCTTACCTTCTTGCCTATCGAGGAAATCAACAAGATGGATGCTTGGGAAGGCAGTCAGCTCAACACCGCAAAAGAAATTCTTGCATTTGAGCTCACAAAGCTTGTTCACGGCGAAGAAGAGGCAGCAAAGGCTCAGGCTGCAGCAAAGGCAATCTTCAGCGGTGCGGCTGACCTTGACAATATGCCCTCAACAACTCTTGCAGATGCTGATTTTGCAGACGGCAAGATTGATATTCTTGACATCCTTATGAAGGCTGAAATCACAAAGTCAAGAGGCGAAGGCAGACGCCTTGTGCAGCAGGGCGGCATCTCTGTTGACGATGCAAAGGTAACTGATTTTGCAATGACTTTCGCTCAGGCAGACCTTAAGGAAAAGCCCATCGTTGTTAAGAAGGGCAAGAAGATTTTCCACAAGGTTGAGGCATAATATGCTTAATTCAAATGAAAAATGTGCCGTCTTTCTTGACATTGACGGCACACTTATCAGTGGCGGTTTTGAAATCCCTGAGGGCAACAGAAAGGCGATTGCCGCTGCAAGGTCAAAGGGACACCTTGTTTTTATCAACACAGGCCGCTCCTGGGGCAACATCCCCGATGAGCTTC
Source organism: uncultured Clostridia bacterium (assembly GCA_937919155.1). Taxonomy (GTDB): domain Bacteria; phylum Bacillota; class Clostridia; order Oscillospirales; family Acutalibacteraceae; genus CAG-177. The sequence goes on along the minus strand of CALFPM010000117.1, from coordinate 5,911 downwards.
GGAAACAGTTTCATGTTGACGGAATTATTGCGGGCAGCGGTGCGATGATAACAATGGGCGGCAAAACCGTTTATCAGGCGTCAATGAGCAATGCTCTTGTCCGCAGTATTGCGGAATATGCCCTTAATCACCCTGAATACTGGTACATATTTGAGGGTCTTAACCGTGTTTATGACTTTCCTGATGATGTGTGTGATTCAGCTTCGTGTGATGTTGAAAAAATGTTCAACGGCGATGAAATTCAGGTAATTGCAATGGGTGTTAAGGTGCCTGATGAATTCAAACAGCTTTTCAGGAATGAGCTTGATGTTTTTCAGTTTGATACTTATGCGGACTGCGTGGTCAAAGGCACAAACAAAGCTACGGGTATTGAAAAGGTGCTTGAAATTACGGGAGTCAAAAAAGAAAACACAATCGCAATCGGAGACAGCAACAATGACCTTGACATGATAAAGTATGCAGGTATAGGTGTTGCCATGGCAAATTCGCAGCAAAGTATTCTTGACATTGCGGATTATATTACTGATTCTGTTGAGAATTGCGGCGTTGCATCGGCGATTGAAAAATTCTTATTATAATGAAAGGGTGCAGGAATATGAAAAAACCGCTTAAGACCCTTGCAGGTATAGCTGTTGGTGCAGGTGCGGCGCTTTTCGCCGCAGGTGAGGTTATGTATCATTGCATACTCAACACCGATGTTCAGCATTTTCTTGCTTCAAAAGGTCTCTTCCGCAATGAGGTTGAAGATAAATTCTGGGCGGAAAATGAGATTTATCAGGGCGCTATCAGATGGTATAACGAAATCAACCCCGAGATACTGACGATTTATTCTTCTTTGGGCAGAGATATGCGTGCCGAATTCATTCCTGCTGAAACCCCTTCCGATAAATGGGCAATCGTTATTCACGGCTATTCGGGCGATCCTGCCACAATGGCACATTATGCCCAAAAATACCGCACAATGGGATTCAATGTCATTATGCCTCATATGGTTGGTCATGACAGCGATTCCGTGCGTTACTGCTCAATGGGTTACCACGATAAAACAATGATAAAGGATTGGATTTCTTATATTGTCAGCCGTAACCCCGAGGCGAAAATCCTTATGCACGGCGTTTCAATGGGCAGTGCAACAACAATGCTTGTCACAGGTGAGGATATTCCCTCAAATGTGGTTTGCGCCGTTGCAGATTGCGGCTACACAAGCTGCTGGGATGAATATGTTTATCAGGCAAAGCAGATGTTCAGAATGCCTCCGCTTGTTGTTGAGTCCGCTAATTTTGCATCGAAGCGCAGAAAGAATTTTGATTTCAAAAAATGTGCGCCCATTGATGCGGTCAGAAAATCAAAAACACCCACTCTTTTTATTCACGGTGCGGATGACGATTTTGTGCCTTATCATATGATGCAGCCTCTTTATGAAAGCTGTGCGGCGCAGGATAAGCAGATGCTCACCGTGCCGGGTTCGTTCCACGCCAACGCGGCATTTACCGATAACGAGCTTTATTGGAACACCGTAAACGGATTTATCGGCAAATATTTTTTATAAACAATATCAGTACAGCGGACGCCTTGGGCGTCCGTTTTTTGTTTGAAACATTTTTGTTGACATCAAAAAACACATTTGAGATAATATAGGTGATTAAAAAAGATTTTTTTGAAGGCAGGAGGGTTTGCGATGAGAATTCTTGTTGCGGAAGACGAAAAAAGCCTTAACAGAATAATTGCAAAGCAACTCAAAGCTTCGGGTTACAGTGTTGACTGTGCTTTCAACGGTGAGGAAGCATATGACCTGATAAGCGTAACGGAATATGACGCGGCGGTTTTTGATGTTATGATGCCGAAGATTGACGGCTTTTCACTTTTGAAAAAAATCAGAAATGAGGGCAATAATCTTCCCGTTTTGTTTCTCACCGCCCGTGACAGCATTGAAGACAGGGTAGAGGGTCTTGATATCGGTGCGGACGATTACCTTGTAAAACCTTTTGCTTTTGAAGAACTGCTTGCCAGAATCAGGGTTATAATCAGAAAAAACAGTGTTTCAAAATCAAATGTTATTTCCGTTGCAGACCTGACCGTTGATATTTCAAGCAGAAAGGTTACAAGAAACGGAAAAGATATTTCTCTCTCTGCAAAGGAATATGAGCTTTTGCAGTATCTTGCCGTCAACAACGGAATTGTTCTCGGCAGAGAAAAAATTGAGGACCATATCTGGAATTATGATTATGAAGGCGGAACAAATGTGGTTGATGTCTATATCCGATATCTCCGCAAAAAGATTGATGACGGCTTTGACAAAAAGCTTATTCACACCGTCAGAGGAATGGGATATGTTCTCAGGGAGGAAAAATGAAAAAGATTTCGTTTAAAATAATAACAACGCTTTGGATAACGGTTCTTATTGCCGTTGTCTGCGGTGTCAGCACAACCGCGCTTATGCTCATAAGCCGCAAAACCGCGGATGATAAACTGAAGCAGAGCCTGATTTCGGCAGTTCAGAGCAATTCTGATGAAATGGAATACAGCAACGGTATTTTTGAAGTTGAAAATGACTTTGTTTATTATTCAGGCGGTGTTTACTGCGATTTGTTCACCGAAAACGGGGAGTATCTCGGCGGAGAAACTCCCCATACCCTCATAGAATCATCTTTGTTGAATGAAGCTGATGTTACTGAAAAAGAATTTAACGGCGAAAATTACTATGTTTATTCCAAACTTCTTGATTTCACTAAATTTGAATATGAGATTGATGTTATGTCAGGTCAGATAATCTCCTATGAGGCGGATGTAACTCCCGTAAACGAACTGAAGCCCACACCGTATTCCGAAACGAAATTTCAGAACGGAATAAGCACAAGCAAGGCGATTGACATTGTGCTTTCTCATGCAGGAGTAAGCAAAGACGAAGCAACGATAATCGGTGTTGAAATTCCCGTGTATCAGGACAGACAGGTGTTCAAAATTGAGTTCACATCCGAAAGCTCTTCATACGGAAAAGTTTATATCCGCGCAATCTGTCCTGCCGATGACGCGGTGACGGTGTTTGACAGCGTTGCGAAAAGCGCGGTGTATCTTTTGCCGTTTTTCATAATCATTGCCGCAATCGGTGCATATCTCATCTCCAGAAAAGCTGTTTCTTTTATTGAGAAAATCACGGATTCCGCCCGCGCAATTTCAACGGGTAACGACCTTTCAAAGCGACTTGAAACTGACGGAGCACCTCAGGAAATCAGTAACTTGTCGGATACATTCAATGGGATGTTTGAAAGATTGCAGACTTCTTTCGAGAACGAAAAAAGGTTCACTTCCGATGCATCGCACGAACTCCGAACACCTCTTGCAGTCATAAAGGCGGAGTGTGAATATGCACTTTCGGAAAATGCGGATGATGAGGAAAGGATTCAGGCACTTGAATCTGTTGAGGAGCAGGCAGACAAAATGGCGGCTCTTGTTTCATCTCTTCTTTCGGTAACCAGAGCGGATCAGGGACTCAGCAGATTTGCTCTTGAAAGGGCAAATTTCGGCGAGATTGTTGAAGATATATGCGGCAAATTCAGAACAACCAAAAATATAAAGCTTTTAACAGATATTGATAATAATATTGTAATAAATATGAACTCTTCTCTGATAACACAGCTTGTTGAGAATCTTCTCTCAAACGCCGATAAGTACGGCAGAGAAAACGGTGTTATTAATGTTTGTTTGCGTTCGGAAGAAGACAAAGCTGTTTTATCCGTCAGAGATAACGGAATCGGCATAAGCGAAGCAGATCTTCCGAAAATCTGGAACCGATTCTACAGAGCAGATGCTTCAAGGTCGGAAACAGAGGGTTTCGGTCTGGGTCTTGCCCTTGTCAAAAAGATAGCGGAAATTCATTCGGCAGAATGCATCGCAAAGTCCCGATTCGGTGAATTTACCGAGATTTCAATAATTTTCAAAAAAATCTGAAAAATTAAGTTTTTCTAATGTTCCTTTAATGTTTGCGGATTATTATTTAGTCACAGTCAAGGACGACTAAACAAATTCAAAAAACGAAAGGAATGAACATTATGAAAAAACTTATCGCTCTTTTACTTGCACTCCTTGTTGTATTTTCTCTTTCTGCATCAGCATTTGCGGCACCGCCCGAAAACCTGATCTCAGAAAAGAGAGCAAAGGAAATTGCTCTTGAACACGCAGGATACGAAGAATCGGAAGTAAGATTTGTCAGAGCAAAGCTTGACTTCGATGACGGCAGATATGAATATGAAATCGAATTCAGAGCCGAAGAAAATCTGGAATATGATTATTCAATCAATGCCGAAAACGGAAAAGTTGTTGAATTTGACCGTGATTACGAAGCTCCCGAAAGATTTGAATTTTTCAGCTTCTTTGCATTCCTCAGAAATCTTCTTGCAAAACTCTTCGGATAATTTTCTTTGACATTTATAAAATACATTGAGAGGTGAACAAAAATGAAGAAAAAGGTATTTGCAGTTTTACTTTCCGTTGCATTGGTTTTGTCGGTTGCTCTGCTTGGCGGATGCGCCGAAAGCAAACCCGAAGAAAAGGTAACTCTTAATCAGGCACAGGCATCTGCACCGACCGCGAAAAGCGGAGAACAGGCAAGCGTAACTCCCGATGAGGCAATCGATGCTGCTCTTGCACATGCAGGCGTATCAAGAGAAAATGCCGTGATGTTCGGAACGCCCTCACTTGATGAGGAAAAAGGAAAAGTGCATTATGACATCGAATTCGGATATAACGGCTTTGAGTATGAATATGAAGTTGCAGTGGCAGACGGAACTGTTCTGAAAGCTGAAAAGGAAGCCGAAAAAGTTACCGCTCCCGTAAAGGATAAATCTCCCGAAAAGACGGAAGTTCCCGAGAGCAAAAATAACAATAACGGTTATATCAGCGTTGAAGATGCAAAACAGAAAGCGCTTGACAATGCAGGCGTGAAGGCTGAGGAAGCTGTGTTCCTGAAAGCTTATTACGATTCAGACGATCTTGTTCCTCATTTTGAAATAAAGTTTGAATCCAACGGCTATGAATACGAATATGAGATAAAAGCTTCTGACGGAACAGTTCTTGAAAAAGATGTTGACAAAGAGCGGAATCAGGGAAAAACAGCCGCCGAATCAAATGAATATATCCCGGCAGACAAGGCAAAATCAATAGCTTTTGACCATGCCTCCGTGAAAGCGGCAGATGTGAAATTCTCAAAAGCAGAACTCGACCGTGACGATATGGTTGTTCATTATGATGTTGAGTTTGTTTCAGGCAAATATGAATATGAATACGAAATCAACGCCGAAACGGGCAAGGTAATAGCTTTTGATAAAGAATTTAATGATTGAACAAAAAGGGAGTTGACTGTTAAAGTCAACTCCCTTGTGTGTTTTTTATTCAGATTTGCCAAGACGGTTAATCATGTCAAGATGTTCGGTGTAGAGTCTGAGAACATCCGTGTTAACCTTGAACAATCCGCCCTGGAGGGACATATGGTCACCTTGGTAAACAGGCATGATATTCCACACGCCTTTGGAAATGCAGGCTTCGTCAAATGTCGCAGAGGGCGCGCTTGACGGAGCAAGGGCGGAAACAGTGTTTACAAGACCGTCATTTTCAAGCCAGCTTTCATCAACAACATATCCGCCGTCAGTTGTGCCTGTGAGCGAGCCCATTTCATTTGCGCTGCTTTGGAAAATAACTTCCATTAAGTTTTTGTCAGCGGTGTATGTGCCGCTGCTGTTTTTTGTTGTTGCAGTGCAGGATATGGAAAAATAATAAGTATTTTCGTCTGTAACCATATTCTTGTTAAGTTCCAGAGCGTGGTCAATAAACATATCGTATGCTGCGGTGTCGGTGTTGTCGGGCATTGAATTTTCAAAGCCGTAAGCAGTTGTGCCGTTGTGAGGTGCGGCAAGAG
>CALFPM010000116.1 GCA_937919155.1 uncultured Clostridia bacterium | reverse complement strand
CGGTGAATACGCGTTTAATGTTGATGTATTTGGAATTCCTCAAGTAGATGTAAATAATCCAAAAGCAATTTCTCAAGGTCCTTCAATTACATTCTTCAAAAATAGCAATATTACTGAAGCTCAAGTAGTTGCATCTTGGAAATTCTATAAACACATTACAAACACTTACAATAGTGCTATTTATTCAATTTTAACAGGTTATGAACCAGTAAGAGAATCTTCTTACCAAAGTGCAGAATATAAAGCACATTTAGCTAAATTAGGAACTGCAGATGAAACTTTATATACTAAAGTTGCTACATTAACAGCTACTGATGCAATTAAGAGTGCTTACTTCTTCTCTCCAGTATTTGTTGGTTCTTCAACAGCTCGTCAAGAAGTAGGAGATATTATTTCTCAAGTTATGTTAGGTAAAAAGGATGTAGAAACTGCATTCAACGAAGCAAAAACTGAAACAATTTTTGCTACAATTGCTTAATTAATATAAGTATATATATTTATAAAAGGTATATATTATGAAAGTAAGTTTTAAGAAATTTCTTTCTATAATAGCATTATCTTTTGGTTTGATTACAACTTCAGCTTGCGAACAACAAATGATTGACTATACAGGTCAAGTAAAGTTTTCGCAAGCTGATTGGAAAGAATCTGACTTTATGAGTTCTGGTTTAGGTGTTGTAACACTTAAAAATTCAATAGATGGAGACACAGCTCATTTCTATTCGGGTCCATATAATAAAATAGTACAAGGAAGATTTAATGGAGTTGACACTCCAGAATCAACAGGCATTATTGAAGAATGGGGAAAGGCTGCTGCTAACTTTACTAAAGAGATTCTTACTAAAGCTCAAACTATAGTGTTAGAAACAGAAAGAAAAGATGGAATTGAAGGTCCAGAAGCAGATTCTACCGGTGGTAGATATTTAGTATGGGTTTGGTATCAACCAGAAGCTAATGCTGATTATAGATTATTAAGTAAAAAAGCTTTAGAAAAATTAAGAAAAAAGAGTTATTCTAAATATCCATCAAGATTAAAATCGTTATATGTATCTAAAGATTTAAAAGATGCAGAAATGTGGGCAAATAGTTTTATTAAAAAAGTATCTAAAAATTTTTTAAAATTTGAAAATTCCTATTGATTGTGGAGGGATTTTATCTTATAATATCAAATTCAGCCGTCTAAATAAAGGGAAATATGTCAGTTGTATTTTCCCATTGCCGCTTCAATGTCGCCCTTTATCATATCGCAAACGGCATCATAAACGGCATCATTGTCAGCAGAAATCTCGGTAAAAGCATCTTCTCTGCCCTGTGCCTTAAGGAATGCCTTTGTTGTTTCGTCTGAGGGGAATACGGATGTTGTTGCGCCGAGTTCAGCGCCCATGTTTGTGATGGTTGCTCTTTCGGGAACTGAAAGTGTTTTCACTCCTTCGCCGCCGTATTCGATGATTTTGCCAACGCCGCCCTTAACGCTCATAATGCGAAGAACTTCAAGGATGATGTCCTTTGCACCGACCCAGGGTGAAAGCTTGCCTGAAAGGCGGACGAGTGTCATCTTGGGCATTGTTGTGTAGTATGTACCGCCGCCCATTGCAACAGCAACATCAAGACCGCCTGCACCGATAGCAAGCATACCGATTCCGCCGCCTGTGGGGGTGTGGCTGTCTGAACCGATGAGTGTTTTGCCGGGCTTGCCGAAACGCTCAAGGTGGAGCTGATGGCAGATGCCGTTGCCGGGTTTTGAGAAAAGAAGACCTCTTTTCTTTGCTACGCTCTGAATGAATCTGTGATCATCAGCGTTTTCAAAACCGTTCTGCAGTGTGTTGTGGTCGATATATGAAACCGAAAGCTCTGTGCGTACTCTTTCAACGCCCATTGCTTCAAACTCAAGATAAGCCATTGTGCCTGTTGCATCCTGAGTAAGAGTCTGATCAATCTTAAGACCGATTTCGGTTCCGGGAATCATTTCGCCGCTTACAAGATGACTCTTGATAAGCTTCTGACCGATAGTCATACCCATAATCTATAACCTCCAAAATAATTTATTACATTATTAAACTAAATTATATTGCAATCCGCCCCGTCAAGTCAAGGGCAAAAGCTACATAATATAATGTTTTTTTATAATAAATATTGATTTTATTATACAATAAATGATAGGATTAAAAAAGAAGAGGTGAGTGTTTTTGCCATTTTCGGCGAATAATAGGTGAAAGTGTTAACACGGAGGTGTTCGCAATGGATAACGGTGAAAGTAGCTACCGCCGTTTCCTTGACGGAGACGAAAGTGCATTCGGGGAAATACTCGATATGTACAGCGAAAACTTAATATTTTTCATCAACCGCTATGTGGGCAATGTTGCAGTGGCGCAGGAGCTTTCGGAGGATGTTTTTGTTGAGATTCTTCTTCACAAGAAAAGATATAATTTCAAAACTTCGCTGAAAACCTATCTTTTCACTATCGGGCGCAACAAAGCGGTCAGTTATCTGCGCCGCTGTGCAAGGAAACCCGAGTGTGCCTATGAATACATAGAGAACGAAAGTGACAAACAGAATCTCGAGGATGAGTTTATCAAAAAAGAGCGTGAGCGTGAGCTTCACCGTGCAATCGGCACTTTGAATGATGATTACAAAACTGTGCTTCATCTTATCTATTTTGAAGATATGAGCTATGAGCAGACTGCTGCGGTTATGAAAAAGAATAAAAAGCAGATTGAAAATCTTGTATACAGAGCAAAGCAGGCTCTGAAAAAAGAACTTGAAAGGGAGGCGCGGCTTCTGTGAAGAACAGAGAAGAATATATGGCGAGCATTTATGCCAAAAGAGATGCTCGCTTTGCCAAACGAAAAAGGGCAATTGCAACCGCAACATCTGCGCTGTGTTTGATTCTGTGCTTTTGCGTAGCGGCAGTTGTGATGCCGAAAATGATGAAAAAAACCTCAGAAGAGGTAACAACCGATATAACCGTTGCGGTTAATAATGCTGAGGGTATGGCTGATTCCGAAAATGTACAGACAATGCATTTTGTTGAACAATTTGTAACGATGATTACTCATTATGAGAAACCCAAAGTTGAAATACACGAGGATGCAATTACACAGTACCAAAAGAATTTCGGCTATAGCGAGTCCGAGCTCATGAATCAAAGGGTTACTGTGTTTGAGGAGGATGAAGCAAGCGAAGAATGTGAAACTGAAATCGCCCTTAAAACCGAAATTGCGCAGGAGTTTGATAACGGCGAAACTCATAAAGCACCGTCTGTAACAAAAAGACCCTCTGCAATGGGGAATTTTACAAATGAGGAAATTACAGCGGCAGCTTACAGAAATCTGACCGAAACCGAAAAGAAAGCCGTTGAGGGCGTTGAGCCGTTTGTCACTGTAACCCGCACAAGAGACGGCAATGAATATTATGACATCTCGTATAAAACGGATAGCGGAAATATCAAAATAACATTGAATGCGGAAAATCTTGAATTTACGAAAAAAATCGGCAGCTTTGATAATACATCAGCAACAACCGCCGCACCGCCAATGGTGGTGACAACTCCTGCTTACAATCCCAACAGTTAAGGGGGAATAAAAATGAAAAAAGCAGTTGCAATATTAAGTATATTTATGTTGTTCCTTGTTTCCTGCTCGGATGGCTCGGAAACAACGGATATCACAAATGCGGATAATCAGAATGTAATTGAAAAACTGACAGAAAAGATTGTCGAATCTGTTACTAATGATGAGCTTTGCTCCGTACCGACAAAACCTTCAGATTATCCCGTTTGCGGCAACATCATAACCGTAAGGTCGGACTATGCAAATGAAGTGAAAACCCTGTACGGCGATGACGAAGATTTTTTTCATGAACTTATAGGAAATGCCAAATGGACAGAGGGCACGGCAAATTGTTTTTACGATTGTTCAATAAACTATATGGGCCGTATTTTATATTATCATTCATATTGCGGTGTAATTGCAGATGTCAAAAACAAATGCAGTTTTATGCTTACAAAAAATCAGACGCACAGGATGAACATTATTATTTCAAAGCATGAAGAGCAAAAGTCGGAAATCGCAACTTCATACTCAATAAAATCAAAAGAAGGAATAGATCTTTCTGTTAATCTGAGTGAAAATCCCGTGAAGTCGGGAGAAAGGTTTGTTCTTACCGCAACTGTTACCAATAACACAGGAAAGACCATATATGTCACAATGCCAACGGGCACTCCGAACAGGCACTATGAAATACGGGTCAAAATTACAGACGGAAAACGATATTTTATTGATGCGGATACTCAGGGCAAAGAACATACCGATGATATGGGTATGTTTATGCTGAAAAATGGAGAAAGTTATACGCAGGAAATGAATATGGTTGCAGGCTATCTGCTTGACGGCAGTCATCCCTTGGAAATGAATACGGAACCGATATATGGTTTTGCCACTGATGTTTACGAAGGAACCGCAACGTTCTATTGGAATTATGAAGA
>CALFPM010000115.1 GCA_937919155.1 uncultured Clostridia bacterium | reverse complement strand
TGCCGCAACTTCTGCCGCAATCGCCTCGGGGCATTCCACGATCAATTCGTCATGAACCTGCAGAATCAGTCTGGACTGTGGGAAATGCTCCTTCAGTTCACGGTATACACCAATCATGGCAAGCTTGATAATGTCTGCCGCACTGCCCTGGATCGGAGTATTCATAGCCAGGCGCTCACCCAGCTGGCGTACCATGAAATTGGAAGCACCGATTTCCGGAATCATACGTTTACGTCCCAGAATCGTTTCAGAATAGCCGCTTGCCTTACAATCCGCAATACGGCTGTCCATGTATATTTTTACTTTCTCGTGTTTACGGAAATATTCTTTGATATATTCATCCGCTTCTTTTCTGGAAATATTCAGTTCCTCACTGAGGCCAAAACTGCTCATACCGTAAATAACGCCGAAGTTTACAGCCTTTGCACGGCTTCTCATAATGGGAGTAACCATCATAAGAGGCATATCAAACACCTGAGATGCGGTGATTGCGTGGATATCGTCACCGTTGTTGAATGCATCAATCATATTTTTATCGTTTGCCATATGGGCAAGCACACGCAGCTCAATCTGCGAATAGTCCGCATCAATAAGCACGCAGCCGTCCTTGGCTCTGAAGAATTTTCTCATTTCTCTGCCAAGTTCCGAGCGCACGGGAATATTCTGAAGATTCGGCTCTGTGGATGAAATTCTGCCCGTACGGGTTTCCGTCTGGTTAAGGCTGGAATGTATTCTGCCGTCCGCGCCGATAACCTTGAGCAAACCGTCACAATAGGTTGACTTAAGCTTTGCAAGGCTTCTGTATTCAAGAATCTTTGCCACAACGGGATAATCCGCCGCAAGACCCTCAAGGACATCCGCATTGGTGGAATATCCGCTTTTGGTCTTTTTCTTTGCAGGCAGACCCATCTTCACAAAAAGAGCCTCGCCGAGCTGTTTGGGTGAATTGAGGTTGAATTCACAGCCTGCTTCTTCGTATATTTCTTTTACGAGAATTTCAATTCTGCCCTGCAGTTCAATGCCGAATTTTTCAATGCCCTCGGCATCAACAAGGAAGCCCTCACGCTCCATTGACGCAAGCACTCTTGCAAGGGGCAGTTCAATTTCCTCAAGCAATCTTTTCTGATTATGCTCCTCGATGAGAGCGTTCATTTTTGCAAAGGCAGAGGGCAGATATGCCGCATAAAATGCCGCCTCATTCTCCGCCTCAGGCAATTCCGCATTTGCATATTCCGCAATTATGCGCTTAAGGTCATATGCACCCGATGAGGGGTTGATGAGATAAGCAGAAAGCATTGCATCACCGCAGATTGAATTGATTTCAATGTCCTCGCGGTAGTCATAGTAAAAAGCATAAATCGCCTTGGAATTATAGGTATATTTTCTGATTTCACGGTCAAAAAGGAAGTCGGAGCAGAACTCCGCATAACCTGCGTTTTCGGGATTGATAAACGCAACACCGTTTTCGGTTTTGAAAAGGAAAACTCCGCCGTCAAAGGTGAAATAAGCCTCGCCTGCCTTTTTGAGCAGGTTACAGAAAAGCTTTAAATCCTCCTGCTCATAGCAATCGGTGCAGATTTTCTCCGCCTCAATTTTCTCCGTTTTTTCGGGTGCTTTAAGGTCAAGGCGTTCAATCATTTTATACATTTCAAGGTCGGCAAGCAGACTTGTCACCTTGAAAGCATCGGGTGCACAGGGCACATAGCTTGCGTATGCACCGTCAACGGGTGCAGTTGTTTTGATTGTGCCCAGCTCACGGCTGAGATAAGCCATATCCTTATCGGCGGCAAGCTTATCGTGCACACCTTTCTTTATATCAATGGTATCGAGATTTGCATAGATTTCGTCAATCGAGCCGAAACGGCTGATTAAATCCTGCGCCGTTTTCTGACCTATGCCTGCAACGCCGGGAATGCAGTCGGAGCTGTCGCCCATAAGGGCTTTAATATCAATCATCTGCTCGGGTGCAACGAAATATTCTTCCTTGATTTTATCTCTGTCATAGCAGACGCTCTGAGGTCTGCCCATTTTTGTTGAAGCAAGAAGAACATTAACATTATCGCGCACAAGTTGAAGTGAGTCGCGGTCACCCGTTGCGATGTAGCAGAAGTCGCCCTCGCCGCAGTTAGCCGCAAGAGTGCCGAGAATATCGTCTGCCTCCCAGCCGGGTGCCTCAAGGATTTTGTAACCCATTGCCGCAAGCAACTCTTTCAGCGGCGGCATCTGCTGAGCCAATTCGGGGGGCATACCCTTGCGGTTAGCCTTGTAGCCCGAATACATTTCGTGGCGGAAGGTAGGCGCTTTCACATCAAAAGCAATTGCCACCGCATCGGGGCTTACCTCCTCGCGCAGCCTTAAAAGAATATTGAGAAAGCCGTAAATTCCGTTTGTGAATTTCGTGCCGTCCTTTGTTGTCAGGAGTTTTATGCCGTAAAAGGCACGGTTAAGAATGCTGTTGCCGTCAAGGGCTAAAAGTTTCATTCCAAATCACCTCAAATTACATTATATCATATATTTTGTAAATTTCACCATTTTTATGAAAAATATTGAAAATAATTCGGAATGATGATAGTATTAACATAATCGGAGCGCAGCGACCCTTAACTTTGCACTTTGCACTTTGAACTTTGCACTTGAAAAATCGGAGATTTTTATGAAAATAGGCAACTTTGAAATAAACGGATATGCGGCGCTTGCACCTATGGCAGGGGTTGCGGACAGAGCCTGCAGAGAGCTTTGCATTGAATTCGGCGCATCCTATGTTGTGACCGAAATGGTCAGCTCCAAGGGTCTGACAATGCACGACAGAAAGTCTGACACCCTTATGGTGCTGGGCGAAACGGAAAAGCCTGCGGCTGTGCAGATTTTCGGCTGTGACCCTGCAACGATGGCAGAGGCGGCAAAAAAAGCGGCGGCAACAGGATGTGCGGCAGTTGACATCAATATGGGCTGCCCTGCCCCGAAGATTGCGGGCAACGGCGGCGGCTCTGCGCTGATGAAAGACCCCGACCTTGCAGCAAGAATAACCGAAGCCTGTGCAAAGGCAATCGACCTGCCTGTGACCGTCAAATTCCGTGCAGGCTGGGATGAAAACAGCATCAACGCGGTTGAATTTGCAACCTTGCAGGAAAAAGCAGGCGCGGCGGCAATCACAGTGCACGGGCGCACAAGAAAGCAGATGTACGCTCCCCCCGTTAACCTTGACATTATCCGTCAGGTCAAGCAGGCGGTGAAAATCCCCGTCATCGGCAACGGCGATATCGTTGACCCCATTTCCGCAGAAAATATGTATAAAACCACGGGATGCGATTTCATTATGGTGGGCAGAGGCGCATTGGGCGCACCTTGGGTTTTCAATCAGATTAACGAATATTTCAGAAGCGGAATTATCCTCCCCGACCCTCCCATCGAGGAGCGTATGGACACAATGATTCGTCACATTGCAAGACTCTGCGAATACAAGGGCGATTATGTGCTTGATGGTGAAGAGAAAAAAGAAGAGGTTTCGG
>CALFPM010000114.1 GCA_937919155.1 uncultured Clostridia bacterium | reverse complement strand
GAAGCGCTGACCGATATCCTCCGCGACGCCGTTGCCACGGCAGCGGAGCTGAACATGGAACTGGATTTCACCAGCCCCGGCTGGCTGGACGAGGAAACGCTGCGCGGACTGGGTCTTTCGCTGATCCCCAGCTGCGGCCCGTGTCTGTCTAACATGGCCATCGCACCCGACGGTGCCGTGGTTCCCTGCCAAAGCTGGCTGGGCGGCGTGACGCTGGGTCACATCCTGCGTGAGGAATGGAGCGCCATATGGGATGGCGAGCATTGCCGCGCCATCCGCGGCGAGAGCGCAAAAATGGAGCACATCTGCCAGCTGCATACCGGCAACACGGGAGGTGAGGGCGCATGAAAAAGCTTTTCTCTTTCCTGCTGAGCGCAGCGCTGGCGCTATGCCTGCTGACCGCCTTCACCGATACCGCCCATGCCGGCGATCTGGATCTGATCGCGGTTGACCTTCCCGGTGCCTACTCTATGTCTCCCTTCACAAGCGAGGAGTCGGTGACAAGCGAGTACGTTAAGAACGAAAATCCCGATGCGATAATCAACATAGTAGACGCCACAAACCTGAGCAGAAGCCTTTTCTTTACAACTCAGATTCTTGAACTTGGTGTGCCTGTTGTTGTTGCCCTCAACAAGTCAGATATAAACAAGAAAAAGGAAACAAAAATTAATGCGGCAGTGCTTTCCGAAAAACTTGGCTGCCCCGTTATTGAAACCGTTTCAACATCTGCTGACGGACTTGCTTCGGTTGTTGATGCTGCAATAAAAGCGGTGGGTAAGGGTCAGATTGCTCCTTATGTTCAGGGTAATATAGACCTTACTGATAAAGAAACTGTTACCGCGGCGGACAGAAAACGCTTTGCTTTTGTGAACGGTATTGTCAAAGAGGTTGAAAGCCGTAAGGTGCTTACAAAGGATAAAAATTTTCAGGATAAAATTGATGCGGTTCTCACAAACAAATGGCTCGGCATCCCCATTTTTGCAGTTGTAATGTTCGCGGTTTTCTGGATTTCTCAGGCAGGCCCCGGTGTATGGATTGCTGAGGGCTATGAAATGGCAGACGGCAGGGTTTTGCCCGGACTTGTAACTCTGCTTGAAACCTTCCAGGCTTGGGTGGGCGGTTTCCTTGAAAACGCAAATCCTCTGCTTTATGCACTTCTTATTGATGGTATTATCGGCGGTGCGATTGCAGTTATCGGATTTCTTCCCCTTGTGATGGTAATGTATTTTCTCATTGCCTTGCTTGAGGATTGCGGCTATATGGCGCGTGTTTCCGTTGTGCTTGACCCCATTTTCAAAAAAGTCGGTCTCAGCGGTAAATCCGTAATTCCCTTTGTTATTGGTACGGGTTGTGCAATCCCCGGTGTTATGGCTTGCCGCACAATCCGCAATGAGCGTGAGCGCAGAGCAACCGCTATGCTTGCTCCGTTTATGCCCTGCGGTGCAAAAATTCCAGTCATCAGCCTTTTTGCAGGTGCATTCTTTGAGAATGCAACATGGGTTGCACCTCTTATGTATTTTGCAGGTATTGTTATTATCTTTTTCAGTGCGCTTGTCATAAATAAAATCACAGGTTATACTGCAAAAAAATCATTCTTTATCATTGAACTTCCCGAATACAAAGCACCCAGCTTTTGGAGAGCGTTCAAGTCGATGTGCAGCCGTGGCTGGGCTTACATAGTAAAAGCGGCAACAATCATTCTGATTTGTAACACGGCAGTTCAGATTATGCAGAGCTTTGATTGGAGCTTTAAGGTTGCCGAAAGCGCAGATACATCAATCCTTGCTTCAATCTCAGGTCCTTTTGCTTATCTGCTTGTTCCCGTTGTGGGTGTTCTTTCCTGGCAGCTTGCGGCAGCAGCCGTTACAGGCTTTATTGCAAAGGAAAATGTTGTCGGCACTCTTGCAGTTTGCTTTGTAGGTCTTGAAAATCTTATTGATACCGAAGAACTTGTGCTTATGGAAGGTGCGGGCGCAGAGGTGGCAAGCGCTTTTGCAATCACAAAGGCTGCAGCTCTTGCGTATCTTATGTTCAATCTCTTTACACCTCCCTGCTTTGCGGCAATGGGTGCAATGAACAGCGAAATGAAGAGCGCAAAATGGCTCTGGGGCGGCATCGGCTTCCAGCTCGGAACAGGCTTTACGATTGGTTACCTTGTTTATCAGGTCGGCACACTTATCACGACAGGCTCGTTCGGTGCAGGTTTTGTGCCAGGTCTTATTGCGGTAGCAGTGTTTGTTGCAATCCTCGTTTATCTTTCTATGCGTTCTGACAGAAAAATCAGGGAAGCAAAAGCACTCAAAAGCAAGAAAACTCCTGTGGGAGCAAGAAAATAACAGGAGAAAAAACTATGGAAAATATTATTGTCATTGCCGTTGTTGCGGTTATCATTTGCCTTGCGGCAGGATATATATACAAGCAAAAGAAAAAAGGCAATAAATGTATCGGTTGCCCTTACGGAAAGTCCTGCGGCGGCAACTGCGGCAGCAAAAGCGAATAGATAAACAGAAAACCCGACAGAATTTCTGTCGGGTTTTAATTATTTTATGAAGTTTTTAATCTCATCGAGCATCCTCAGTGCAACTGCTCTGCCCTGGTCATAAGCCTTTTGCATAACATCGGGGTTGTGTTCAATTCTTCCTATTTCGAGCGGTGCATCGGGTTGTATCACAAGAACGTCTCCCGCTTTTTCTCTTTCGGCAATGAGTGCAAGAGTTTCGTTATATTCGTCATGGCGTTTTTCCATAACCTTTGCAATCATGGGATATTCTTTCAGAACATGTTTTATGATTTTTGCCGCAGAACTGGGCTTTTTGACAAAACCGCGAGGCTGAGTGAGAATAATCACATTCTTTTTGAAGCCTATGCTTTCGAAATACTGCAAAGGCACGGAATCCGCGATTCCTCCGTCAAGATATTTTTTGCCTCTGATTTCTACAGGCTTTGAAACAATGGGCATTGATGCCGATGCTCTGAAAAATTCAAGAGCATCGTTACCCGCTTCATCGGAATTGATATAAACGGCTTCTCCTGTTTCAACATCCGTCACCACAACATAAAAATCCATGGGATTTCTGACATATGCTTCAGTGTCGAAAATGTCAATTGTGTCGGGAATGGTGTGATAGCAGAATTCCGCACCGAAGAGGTTTCCTGTTTTGATGAGTGACCTGAAACTGCAGAAACGGGGGTCTTTTGCAAAACGCTTGTTGTAGCGGATAACCCTGCCGATTTGCCTCGATTTATAGTTGCAGCCGAAAGCCGCGCCTGCGGAAACGCCTATTGCGGCATCAAACTCAATTCCGTTTTCCATAAAGACGTCAATAACGCCTGCGCTGAAAAGGCCGCGCATTCCGCCGCCCTCAAGAATAAGACCTGTTTTCATTGACCAAGCTCCTGCATTGTAACTTCTTCTTTTTCGAGATAGGACGCATATTTATCCTGATAATAATTTTCGGCATGATATTCAAAAACGCCGTTTTCGTCAATTGTCATCACCGTGCAGCCTCTCTGTGAACCGAGCTTTGAAATTCCGCTGTAAGCAAGGTAATCAACGCTGTATGAATAGTTGAGGTCGATGCCCTTATAGTTCAGAGAAAAACCGTTAAGATGGTCGTGACCGCAGAAAACGCTGTCTGTGCTGCCGAGTTCAAGCATGGTTTCAAAGAAATTGTCGCCGTGAATTCCGTGATAAACAATTCTGTCCGATTCTCCTGCTTTGCCGTAATTATATTTTACATTTTCAGTGTCGGCACAGCCGTTTTCCGTATATTCCGTCCAAGCGGTTTTGTATTCTTCAAGGGGAATGTGGAGGAAAACTGTTGAAGGCACTTTGAGAAGCTGAAGGTTATCTTCCATAAAGTGCGAGTCGCTTGAAGCAAGCATTCTGAACTCATTATATTTATTGTTTTCTTCAACCATGCTTCTGTACCACTCAATCTGATTTTCGTGAACATTGTCGTATTTCCAGAAGATGCCGAGAATATCGCCGTCAACATATGAGTGGGAGTCGATTGTGAAAAGTGAGCGAGTAATCAGACCCTTTGAGTTTATAACATTGAAAACCTGATTGCCGTAGCCGTCAATGCCTTCCGCACCTTTACGCATAAGGCAGTGGGGATACTGTGAATAGAATTCTGTAATGTCTTCGCGGTCAAAATAGCTGTATGCTTCGGTGTCGTGGTTGCCGTAGGTTGCGGTCCAATAAACGCCAAGTGTTTCCATAAGCTCGGCAAGGAGTTTTGCTCCTGATTTGTTGTTGAATGTGCCTGCCTGGAAAGGAACGGGATAGGCCATATCTCCCGAGATAATAACAAAATCGGGATTCTCCGCTTTTATCATTGCAGCAACCGCATTGAGTGCCATAACATCCTTTTTAACCGACATCCAGCCTCCGCCCAGATGAATATCCGTGAGCTGCATAACTTTGAGTTCGCTGTCTGAATAAATGTTCCAAACACCGTTGCCTATGTCTTCAACTTTAAGCTCTGTGTCAACGGCGGGGAATTGGTGCGCTGTTTTTATGTTTGAATCAAGCAAAACGGTGTTTACAACGGCTGTTACACCCGCAATGGCAACAATTACCGCAAGAATAACCGAAAGAACACGCAAAGCTTTTTTCTTTTTCATTTCTCTTTGCCTCCCGCAAATGTTTATTTTAAAAAAGGCGCAGCATTAACGGCTGCGCCTGAAATTCAATCAGAAGAGATTGATGATTGAGAACCAGATTGTTTTGAAGAATGCTGCGATTACTGCGCCAACGGATGACTCGTTTGCATAAAGGTCATACTGAGCAAGCATTGCCTGGTCGTCTGCATAGAAATCAACGTATTCAATGATTTCGGTTTTGTAATCGGTTGAGTTTTCGTTGATGTCAATGACTCTTACGCCTCTGCCGTAGTCGCCGTATGAACCGAAGCCTGCTGTGGGAGTGTTAACAAGGTCAACGCCTTTGTGGCTTACTTCGAATGTGTTCTTGTGGTCGTGACCGAAGAACATTGCAACAACATCGCCCTGAGCAACGATTGTGTCAAACTGACCGCCGTTGTATGTTGAAGGACAGGGCATTTCGTTGATAACGCCTTTCTTAAGAACTTCGGGCTTGATTGCATTGTATGTGATTGAGCCGTCTTCATTCTCAACCTCAACATACTCATAGCTGTCCTTTTCGCTTTCGGGAACTTCAACGATAACATCGTAAATTTCGTTAACGATGATGTGCTGGAACATCATTGAGGGAACAACCTTGCCGCCGTTCTGTTCCTTGAGTTCGTTTGAAGTCTTTACATACCAATCAAGCTGATCCTGATGAACGTAATCGTATCCGCCTCTTTCTTCGTCATACATGTTTGAGTCGATCATCCAGAGGTTGTATGCGATTTTGGAAGCATCCTTTGATGAGTAGATGGGAAGATTGTATGTGCCGCAGCCGTAGATTGCGTCACCTTCATCAATTGCAACACAGTAGTCGTATGAGGCATAAACTTCCATCTGATATTCTTTTGAAACTTTTTCTTCTGCATCGTGGTTGCCGAAAGTAACTGCAACGGGAACGCCGATTTCTTCAAAAACTGACATATAGTTGTTGATAGCTGTTTTAACGAGGAGCTTGTCGATTGCTTCTGTGCCCAGTGTTGCTGAGCCTGCAGAAATGTTGTCGCCTGTGAGAACAATAAGGTCAGGCTGAGCGTCAACAACAACTTCTTTAATGAACTTCTTTGTTGCGGGAGTGAGAAGAGTTCCGTCCTGAATGTCGGAAATCTGCATAATGCGGAAATTGCCGTCACTGCCGAACTGAAGTTTTGTGTCTGCATTTGATGCGCCTGCGGTAACAAGCATGCCAAACGCAAGGATGACTGCGAGAATTACGGAAATTGCTTTTTTCATAGTACAAAATCTCCTTATAATATAAAATATCTCACACATTATATCACCATTTTTTTGCCACAACAAGGATTAACATTGTTTTTCGATGATATGCACAAAATAAAATATCAAAATTTGGTTATTGTGCATATCGGAAAAAGGCGTATTTATATGTTAAAATAAATGATTGGAGGTTGATACCTATGAACAGTCGCAATTCGGATTTTGGTCAGCCTGTCAAAAGCCTTTCGGGCGGATATCTTTTCTGCCATTTTGTCGGAAACGGCGAAGGGGAGGAGAGAATTCATTTTGCCCTGAGCAGAGACGGGTTCAATTTCAGTCCCCTCAACGGTAACAGACCTGTCATAACTCAGACAAAGGGCAAAAAATGTGTGCGTGACCCGTACATTATGAAAGGGCAGGACGGATTTTACTATATAATCGGCACGGATATGAAGTGCGCCGAGGGCTGGACATCGAACCACGCTCTTGTCACCTGGAAATCCGCTGATCTTATTAATTGGACAGATGAAACCATAATTGATATCCGTGATTCGGGCGGTGAGTTCGCAAATACAACCCGCGCCTGGGCGCCTCAGGCAATTTGGGATGAAAATGCGGGCAGATATATGGTTTATTGGGCAAACTCAACTGAGGAAAATGATGTTGCCGCAATGTATTATGCCTACACCGATGATTTTAAAAACATAACGGTGCCTCAGCTGCTTTATGAGCGCAAGGGAATTCAGACAATAGACGGTGACATAACATACAAAAACGGTTACTATTACCTCTATTTCAAGCACGATGAAGACCAGACCATTGCCTATGTCAGGTCGAAAAATCTGAACGGTCCTTATGAAGACTGTCCTGTTGTGGTATCACTTTCGGAGCACGGAGTCGAGGGCAGTTCGATGTACCGTGTCACAGGCACGGATTATTGGATTATGATAATGGATGAATACGGCACAGGCAATTTCTTTATGCAGATAACTGATGATATGGAAAATTTCAAGGCTGTTGACCCCGCAGAATACAGCTTTGACGGCGTAAGACCGCGCCACGGTTCGGTTGTTGCCGTAACAGACGAAGAATATGAAAAGCTTGTTGAAGCTTTCGGAATATAAAGGAGATTTACTTATGGAAAAAGTAGCAATTTACGGCGCAGGTTCACTTGGTACGGTGCTTGGCGCTTATATGACTAAAAACGGCGTTGATGTTGAGCTTGTTAACCGCAACAAGGCTCACGTTGCCGCTCTCAACGAAAAAGGCGCTCACATTACAGGCACAGTGGAAATGACAGTTCCCGTAAAGGCAATCACACCCGATGAAATGAGCGGAAAATACAGCGTTATTTTCCTTATGACAAAGCAGCTCCACAACCCCGAGGTTGTTGCATTCCTCAAGCCTTTCCTTACCGATGACGGTGTTATCGTTACTCTTCAGAACGGCATCCCCGAACCCGGTATTGCCGAAATTATCGGCAAGGAGCACACAATGGGTTGCGCTGTTGAATGGGGCGCAAATCTTGCCGCTCCCGGTGAATGCGTGCTCACAAGCGAGCCTGACAGCCTTTCATACCATATGGGAAAAATGGAAGGTATTACCGATGCTCAGGTTAAGACGGTCACAGAACTTCTCGAGAAAATGTGTCCCGTTCACTTTGAAGAAAACCTTATCGGCACAAGATGGTCAAAGCTCCTTATCAATGCCACTTTCTCAGGCCTCGGCACTGTTATGGGCGGCACTTTCGGCACGGTTACAGGCGATTCATTTGCACGCAAGGTTGCAGTGCGCTGCATGAAAGAATGCATTGATGTAGGCCACGCTGCAGGTGCGGAGTTCGCTCCCGTGCAGGGCAAAAACATTGTCGGTCTTTTCTATTATACAAATCCCGTTAAGCGGGCTGTTTCGCAGCTTCTTGTTCCCGTTGCAATGAAAAAGCATAAGGATATCATTCCCTCAATGCTTCAGGACCTTCGCAACGGCAAGCCCTGTGAAATCGATGCAATCAACGGCGTTGTGTGCGAATGGGGTAAGAAGTGCGGAGTTCCAACACCCATCAACGACAGAATAGTTGAAATCGTCAAGAAAGAGCAGTCGGGCGAACTGAAACTTGAAGCTTCAAACATCAAGCTTTTCGCCGATTTGCTTTAAGGAGAGAACATTATGATGAAAAAAGCGTTGTCCGTTGTTCTGGTTCTGCTTATGGTTATCGGCATTGTGCCGCTTGCAATGGCAGAAACAGACAGAAACTATACAATCAGAACAGAATTTTGCAGTTATGACGCAGAAACAGATGAGTGGGTGCCCGTAACAACGGCATCGGGCGGTGAAAAGCTCAAGATGAGAGTTTATATTGCCACAAACTATGTTTCGGGTCCTGCAAACTTTATGCTTGCTTATGACAAATCTTCGGTTGTTGCAGATCTTCCCGAAAACGGTTCCGCAATTCCTCTTGAACTGAACACCGACAGTGATTTTGTCTATAACAGTATTCAGCTTTCAAGAGGTGCTCACGGCACAAAAGCCGCAGAGATGCAGTACGGATACGGAAACATTACGGATGAAGAAGTTGAGAAATATTCGTTCATCGTTGGTTCGATTATTACTTACGGATGTATTCAGTATGATGATTCGGATTGGATTTTTGAGGTTGATATGACCGTTCTGGAGGGCAAAAAAGGCGAAAGCTTTGAGTGCACCGTTCTTCCCAAAACGGCAATGACAGTAACAAACAAAAGAGGAATTATCAATTTTCCCTATGCCCCCGAAGCTTCCAATGACCTCACAACAGTTGTTGCGGCTCAAATGTGGTACGAAGGCACACCTGTTGTTGAAGCGGGCAAAATCAGTGTTATCGCCAACACTCTTGTGCCTCAGTTCTATGATGTGAAGCTGAACGCAAACGGCGGTTCATTTGCAGGCGGTGCAGAGATACTCACCGTGTCTGTTGCAGCTTACGAGGATATTCCCGCGTTTGAAATACCCGCAAGAACAGGCTACACCTTTGCAGGTTGGGATGCTGAAATTCCCTCAACAATGCCTGCGGAAGCTCTTGAATTCACCGCAAACTGGCAGGTTAACAGCTACACCGCAACATTTAATGCAAACGGCGGTGCATATGCGGACGGAAGCACGGAAAAAGCTGTTTCCGTTGATTATGATGCAGATATAATTCCTGCCGAAACACCCGAAATGCAGGGCTATGTATTTGCAGGCTGGGCAGAGAGCGAAAACGGTGAGATTATTGAAAATCTCGGCAAAATGAGTGAGCAGGACAAGACATTCTATGCACAGTGGATTGCGTCATCGGATGTTGCTTATACCGTTGAAACTTATCTTATGATGGCTGACGGCACTTATAATCTCACAACAACTGCATACGAAGGCACAACAGGCGAAACAGTATCCTATGAATATGCTGCACCCGAGGGATTTGAGATTAACGAAGAAAAGAGCGTTTTCAGCGGCGTCATTTCTGCAGACGGCTCCCTTGTGCTCAAGGTTTATTGTGACAGAAAAGTTTATAAGTTCACAACTGTTGTGAACGGTGTGCAGACGGAAACCGAATACCGCTACGGTGCTGAAATCAACAAGCCTGCAACACCCGTTGTTCAGGGTTATGCATTCACAGGCTGGACAGAGGCTGTTTCCTCAACAATGCCTGCGGGAAATGTGACTTTGACCGCAAAGTTTGATGTTGCGGCAACGGTGAAAATAAAGAGAAATCCCGGTTCAACAACAATCAAATACGGTGAAACACTCCGCCTTACCGCAGAAACCGCAAATATGCCCGCCGGCGCATATGTTATGTGGGAAGTTCAGGGGAACGGTGTTTCAATGAGTCAGAATGCTGACGGCTCGGTTTGTGAGCTGAAATCAACATCAAGCGGAACAGTAACAGTTACCGCAAAGGTTGTTGACGGAAACGGTAATCCGCTTTCCAACTCAGCAGGTGAAATAAGCGATTCACAGAATGTAACTTCAAAGGCAGGAATCTGGCAGAAGATAGTTTCATTCTTCAAGAATCTTTTCGGAATGAACAGAACAATTATTCAGCTGTTCAAGACAGTCTAAAAAGAGGTGTTACCCTTGGTTTATAAAAATAAAACAGATTTGCATATGCATACCCTCGGCTCGTTTGACGGCAATTATCCTGCCGCCGATATGTGCAGAGCCGCCGTTGAAAACGGACTTGCAACAATAGCTATCACAGATCACTTCGATGTTGATTTTTTTGAAAGGCACAATCTTGATGTGCGCCAGAAGGCAAGTTATGAGGATATCTGCTCCGCAAAGACAGAGTTTGACGGCAAAATCAGATTGCTTCGCGGAATTGAAATGGGTCAGCCTGCATATGAGCCTGAGATTACGGAAAAAGCTCTTGCCCGTTATGAATATGATTTTGTGATCGGCTCAATCCATAATCTGAGAGGTATGCCTGATTTCAGTGACCTTGATTATCCCAACTACACGGACGAGAAGATTTATTCTCTCCTTGATGAGTATTTCAACGAGGAGCTTATCCTCGCAAAGTGGAACGGATTTGATACCCTGGCGCATCTTACATATCCGCTGAGATATCTTGCTCAGCACGGAAGAACGGATATTGACCTGAGCCGTTTCGATGATATTACCGATGAGATTTTCAAGGTGCTTATCGCCAACGGCAAGGCTCTTGAAATCAACACAAGCGGTCTGCGTCAGCCCATCGGCAAAACAATGCCCACGGATAATTATGTCCGCCGTTTCAGGGAGCTTGGCGGCGAATTGCTGACCATCGGCTCTGATGCTCATTTCACCGAGCATGCAGGCGCAGGCATTGATGCAGGCTATGAGATTGCGGAAAACTGCGGCTTCAGATATGTGACATATTTTGAAAACCGCAAACCCGTTCAGGTTAAGATTGAAAAATAATGCAAAAAGTGAGCTGCGCAACGCACAGCTCACTTTCTTTCATTTAAGTGCTTTTTCAAGATTTATGCCCAGTATTTTTTCTTTGCATTCTTCGCTGATGTCAAGGTTGCGGATGCGTTCTATATCTGCCTTGATTTTATCAGCCTTTGCATAGGGAAAATCAAGACCGAAAATACTGTTATCTTCGCCTGTCTGGCAGATGATGGTTTCGAGTTCTTCATCTGTCAGTGCCCAGGCATCGCCTTTGCGGTAGGTAACGCTTGTCCAACCTGCATAAACATTGTTGCCGCGTCTTGAATTGTTGCACATAACGGCAAGTGCATCCCTGAAGAAATGGTAGCCGCCCATATGCTCCATGCTGAATTTAAGGTCGGGGAAATTCCAGGCAACCTCATCAAAAAGAAGAACATGGTTATCCCTGAGTCTGTGCCAATGCATTCCCGAATGGAACGAAAGGAAGAGTCCGAGTTCTTGTGCTCTTTCATAGACCTGAAAAGCTTCAGGACCGTCAATCACGAATTCCTGATAAGGAGGATGAAGTTTGATGCCCTTGAATCCCAGGTCTGCAATTCTGTCCACCTCATCACGGAGATTTTTTGTGAAATCAATTGTACCGAATCCCACAAGTCTGTCATTGCCCTTGATCTGACCTGCCAGCCAGGTGTTGGGACTTCCCTCAAAACCGCCCTCGCTGAATCTGTCTGAAAAAGGAGCAAAAGCAACTGCTTTGTCAATTTCGCATTCATCAAGAAATTTCATCAGGCTCTCAACGCAGCCTTCGGGTCTCAGTTCTTTTGGAAAAATGTGGGCGTGATTTGCAAAAATCATTTTTATTCCTCCTTGCCTGAATCTTACATCATTATGATAAAACAAATAAAAATATTTGTCAACAAGATGGGCAAACTGAAAACAGGAGGCGATATTATGAGTAAAAAAGACACGGTGTTTCTGCTTCGTGAATGCAGCGCGGGAATCAGAACTGCGGTTGCCAGCATTGACGGCGTTCTGCCTTATGTCAAGAAGCAAGAAATGATGCAGATTCTTAAAAACAGCAAGCACAGCCACGAAAGCCTCGGTGAATCCGTTGATGCCGAGCTTGAAAAGATGGGCAGTGAGGGTAAAGACCCCAATATTATGGCAAAGGGTATGTCCGCAATCAAAATCAATGCGGAGCTTGCGTTCAAACCAACGGAAGCTCAGGTGGCAAGTCTCATTACGGACGGCTGCGGAATGGGTATAAAATCCATCAATAAATATATGAATCAGTATCCTGCCGCCGCAGACGGTGCAATGAAAATGGCACAAAAGCTCGGTGACCTTGAGCAGGAGCTTGTGGATAATATGAAACCGTATCTTTGAACTTTGACCTCTCTGCAATGCAGGGAGGTTTTCTGCATCAAAAAATCAGACTGATTCCGCAATTGACTGATATTAAGGTTTTATTAATGAACGCTTATTGTATTGACATTTTTATTACATTTTAATATAATATTAAAGTTAGTGTTACAAAACAGGGTGTTCTGTATGCGCCCGACAGCGATGAAAATGCACGCAATGCGGGCGGGTGCATATGCACGGAAAAAGGTTTTCAGGATTCGGGACACTTCAATAAAAATATATGTAATCGGGAGGAAGAATGAAGAATATTATAAAAAAAATTACGGCTGCCGCGCTGGTGCTTATAATGTCTTTTTCAATGATGGCACCTGCATCATCGGCGTTTGTGTGGGATAACGGGCCTTCAAATTTTGAAGAATACCGTGAAATAATTGAAAACGGCGGTTATCCCGCGCTTTCAACCAAGCAGTTTTACGATATTATTAACGCGATTGAAAAAGTTTTCCGTCTGCTTACGGGCAGAGGATTCACAACAGGTGAGCGTTTTAACTTTGTTATGGACGAAATGCTTCTCGAGATTTGCGGCGATGTTGCGGACAAGACAGGCTTTGATGTTGCCCTTGTCGGTTCAAATCTTCCGGGTATAAACGCTTTGCCCGAGTTTGTGACAAGCACATTCAATATTGACACCGCGGCATTCAGAGAAAAAATCTATGAACTGAGATTTGAACAGGATGCTCAGGACAACCATTTGATGGGAAGTCTTTATTATTTCCTCGGCATGTATTTCAGCGTCATTGAGGAATGTAAGGCATACTGCGTCCCCATTGAAGAAGAAAACTGCTATGAAATTCATCTTAAAATAACAATGAGTGACGGTGCGGCTGAAGACATCGGCACGGGAATGCTTATAAACACCGAAACAGGCACTCTCTATGGCAGAGACGGCAACGGCTTTCTCGGCATAGGCTTCAACTTTGATTACAGTGAACTCCTTGTTTACACAATGGTAGATGTGTGGATGCGTGATTTCGGTTTCATGCTTTTTTATGATATTTTCAGCTACACAACTCCTCTGTTTTTCTATAATACCCGAAGAATCAAGTTTGATTATGAAGGACTTGAGTGGATGGTTCAGATATGGAAAGGTAACTATGTTGTGAGCAACGGCGCAGAGGTCGGCATCTATACCCGTGAACCCGGTTCGTTCGGAACATATTATGATTGTGCAAACGATGAGCAGATGATGAATATGTCAATGAAGCTTTATCACGGCGATGATCTTATTCTTGAACGCTCCGAACAGCTTCATTGGTGGCTCACGGGATTCAAAGTCAGCGATGTGCTTTATCCCGCAAGAACACAGACACTTGATTTCACAATTGAAATGAAGGATGAGGCAATGCTTGAAGCTTTCTGCGAAGCAATTGACAATCACTACAGGCACGATATAACCTACACCGTTGACGGACTTAAGGTTAATGTTGTTTGGTAAAACACAGGCAGTCTTGCAGAGTTACGGCTCTGCGAGGCTGTTTTTTCTTTGTCAACCAAAGTTTACATTGAAAAATTCTTGTGTTGTAAAGCGGAATTGCTTGTGTGCAACCGCAAAAGAGCATATAATCGGCTCATAAGAAAGGAGTGGTTATATGGCATTTGTAGGTTTTTGGATGATACCGTTGGCGTTGGTTTTGGGCGCAATCAGTAAAATTTGTATGATTTTCGGCTTCGATTTTATGGCGTGGCTTGGCAACCCTGCCACAATGGAAAAACTGATGGGATATCTTGAGAAAATCATTGTCTTTATCGGCAGAGCGTGGGAATTCGCAGAACCCTATGTCAGTCCCGTTATTGATTTTGTAAAAGAACTGCTGTGAAACTGAACCCAGACCGTCCTGATTTTTCAGGGCGGTTTTTGTCATATAATGACGCTTTTGCATATTAAATCATATTGAAAATTTTTTTGTTTTATGTTATATTACATATGGTTTTTATATCAAGTAAGCACAGGAGGAAATATTATGTGCAATTGCAACTGCAACGGTCCCAAAAGCGACCTTTCGCTTCTTGATGAAGTGCTTGAAGTGTATGGCGGCTCATCGGGCAATCTTATCACAATTCTTCAGAAAGCGCAGAATATCTATGGCTACTTGCCCAAGGATGTTATGTATTGCATCGCTGAAAAGGTAGGTGTTACACCCGCCGATGTTATGGGCGTTGCAACGTTTTATTCTCAATTCAGACTTACCCCTATCGGTAAATATCTCATTATGGCTTGTCAGGGCACAGCCTGCCATGTTAACGGCAGCGAGCGTGTGACTGCGGCTATCTCCGAATATCTTGGAATCGGCAACGGCGAAACAACTGCAGACGGACTTTTTACTCTTGAAAATGTTGCCTGCCTCGGTTGCTGTTCACTTGCTCCCGTCATTATGATTAACGGTGAGGCTTACGGTAATCTTACCCCCGATATGGCGGTTTCCGTAATCAAATCCCTGCAGGAAAAGGAGGGCAAATAAATGCGTGTTGTAATCGGTGAAGGCTCCTGCGGTATTGCGGCAGGGGCATCAAAAGGTCATAAAGCAATCGAAGCCGTTATGACGGCAAACGAGCCCTTCACTCTCGGCAGCACAGGCTGTATCGGTATGTGCTTCCTTGAGCCCATCGTTGATTTATATGACGGCAAAACTCTGCTCCGCCGCCTTGTTAAGGTTAAGGCAGACGATGCCTCAGCTATAGTTGAAGCCGCACGAAGCGGTGACCTTTCAAAGGTTGATTCAATAACAATCTCTGCAGAGGACGAAGAATTCCTTGCCCGCCAGACAAGAATCGCTTTGCGTCATTGCGGTCTGATTGACCCCGTTTCGCTTGATGATTACAGAAATGCAGACGGCTATCAGGCTCTTGAAAAGGCACTTAAAACAATGACTCCCGAGCAGGTTATTGAAGAAATCAAGGTTTCGGGTCTTGCAGGCAGAGGCGGTGCAGGCTTCCCCACAGGTCTTAAATGGCAATTTGCAGCCGCATCACCCGGCCCCATCAAATACGTCTGCTGTAATGCTGACGAAGGCGACCCCGGTGCATTTATGGACCGTTCAGTTCTTGAGGGTGACCCCCAC
>CALFPM010000113.1 GCA_937919155.1 uncultured Clostridia bacterium | reverse complement strand
GTTACATCAAAGCCGAGCAAGTTGATGATTCTCCTGAAAAGTTGACTGACAGATTCCACAGAGGTGACAAGGTAGAAGCCTTTGTCATTCGTGTCAGCGACATCGAGGGAGTTGCTGAACTTTCCAAGAAGCGCGTTGATTCTGACAAGAACTGGTACAGAATCGTCGCAGCTAAGGACTCCGAGGAAGTGCTGGAGGGCACTGTTATCGAAGTCGTTAAGGGTGGCGTCATCGTTTCCGTTGACAGCAACCGCGTGTTCGTACACGCATCTCAGACCGGCGTTCCGAAGGACGGCGACCTTAACTCTATCAAGGGCACTGAGGTTAGCCTTCGTATCATAGAGATAAGAGGCAACAGAGCAAAGGGCTCTATCCGTGTTGTTTCAAGTGAGAGAGCAAAAGAGGCTCGCAAGGCAGCTCAGGAAGCATTCTGGAATGACATAGAAAACAGCCAGAAAGTTCTTCAGAGAACTGCTATGCTCAAGGGCAAGGTTGAAAAGTACAACAAGCTCTGCGAGGATTATGAGGACACAATGACGCTTATCGAGCTTGCTGATGACGAGGGCGACGAATCAATGCTCGACGAATGCACAGCTGCAGTTGAGAATATTGAAAACGAGCTTGAAGCACAGACCCTTTCAACACTCCTCACAGGTGAATATGACGGCAAAAATGCAATTCTCAAAGGTATGAATTTCAAGGAAGGGGCAACCGCCAGAGAGCGCAACAGGCAGATAGGAGGTCATAAGGCATAGCAATGAAATATGACGATATAATAAATGAACCGCATCACGTGTCGTCAACACGGCGCAGGATGCCTATGATTGACCGTGCGGCGCAGTTCAGCCCTTTTGCGGCGCTGACGGGTCACGGCGCGGCAATCAGCGAAACCGCGCGGCTTACGGCGGATAAAGCAATTCTCGATGAGTATGAAATCAACCTTATCAATGAAAAAATCAATGTTCTGATGAATCTGCAGGAATTGCAGCCTGAGGCGATGATTGTATATTTCAAACCCGATGCCCGTAAAAGCGGCGGTGCTTATATAACCGTTGAGGGCAGAGTCCGCAGGGTGGACACCGAAACGGGCGAAATATTTATGGCGGACGGCAGAGTGATACCCGTTAATGATGTGAGAGATATAAGCGGCAGTCTTTTCAGCCGCACATTTGCAGAATAACTATTGATTTTTCGGTTTATATAATATAAAATGAAAACAAATATACGCATAAAACGGCAAATCGAAAAGGGTGTTCATATATGAAATTTTCACGGCTTTTTAGTAAATTTATTTCGGCAATGATTTGTTGCCTTCTGATTTTTCAGGGTGTTTCCGCGTTTGCATTTTTCAGTGTGAAGGTTACAAAAAACAACACGGAGTTTGCACTGAAAGCTGCGGAAATCGTAAGTTCAGACAGCAAACCTGCCCACGGAACTCAGCTTGCTTCGGTAAATGAAATGCTGAGAATTCTCGGAAAAACTTCACGAACGGACTGCAACTTTGCGCGCTTCGGTGCAAGTGCCGCGGTCGTGAATTCGGACGGCAGATTTTTGCTGCAGTTCAATGATAAAAATTCTTTTGACAAATGCCTTGCCCGTCTTAATTCCGACCCCTCAATAATTTATGCCGAGAAAGACAGGCTTGTTTATACCTGTGCATCAGAGAGTGAGAAAGACGGAGATTTGTCCTGGGGCGTTGATGCTCTCGGTGTCGGTGATTATGCAGACAGAATAGAATATTCACCCGATGCAAATGTGACCGTTGCCATAGTTGACAGCGGCGTTGCATCCGTTGATTTTGTTAAGGATAAACTTGTTGAAGGCTATGATTTTATTGAAAATGAAAAGGGCGGTGCAGTTGACGAAAGCATTGACAGCCACGGCACTTTTCTTGCAAGTATTGTTGCTGATTGCGTCAAAAATTCGGCGGTCAGCATTATGCCAGTGAGAGTTCTGTCTTCCAGAACTGGTTCTTTGGTAAATGCCGTGAACGGTATTTATTATGCAGCCGATAACGGTGCGGATGTTATCAATGTCAGTCTCGGCGGAGTGATGAATAACTGCAGATCTCTTGACGATGCGGTTGCATATGCAGAGAGCAAAAATGTGTCCGTTGTAGTCTGTGCAGGTAACTCGAAACAGGATATTTATAACTATTGTCCCGCTCACAATGAGAGCGCCATAACCGTTACGGCTGTTGATTCTGACCTTGAATTTGCCGCTGATTTTATACCTGACGGCAATTCGGTATACGGCTCAAATTTCGGAAAAAACGTTGATGTCTGTGCACCCGGAGTCAATATCATCGGCTACGGTGCGGACGGCAACCAAAAAATTCTCAGCGGAACATCAATGTCTGCGGCGTTTGTTTCCGCCTGTGCGGCGCTTGTAAGACTTGAAAATCCCGGATACACATCAAGCAAAGTTCAGGAGAAAATCAAGGAGAGTTGCACAGACCTCGGTGATGAGGGATTTGATGTTTATTACGGCTACGGACTCCCCGATATGACCAAAATCGTTGCTGATACAACTCCCGATAACCCTGACGACACACCTGATGATATTCCTCCCGCCGCTCCTCAGTTGACGGGTGTTTCAATAAAAACACTTCCCGAAAAAACAAATTATACATACAAAGTTGACGGCGATATCGATCTTAAGGGTCTTACCCTTGAAGCAAAATATTCGGACGGCTCAACGGTTATTGTTGCCGATACATCAAAGATGAATGTGTCGGGCTATTCAGCAACAACTGCAGGTGAGCAGACGGTTACTGTTGGATACGAAGGCTTTTCCGTTCGTTATTCCGTGAGTGTTGAATATACCTGGTGGCAGTGGATTATCCGAATTCTGCTTCTCGGCTTCCTTTGGTATTAATCAGACTTTGAGGTAACAAAAAAATCAGACAAAGTTTTTCGTGAAAACCTTGTCTGATAAAATACTGAGCATTTAAAACGGCTTGAGATCTGTGCATTGCAGGTGTCAGGCCGTTTGATTTTATTCAGCGATTGTTGTAATAATCGGGATAATCTTCCGATCCGGCTTTGAAGTGTCCGGCAGAATCAAATTCCTGAAAATACAGTAATCCTGTTTTTTATTCATATTTTTCTTCTGTGTTTTCAAGATACGCTTCAAAAGGTTTCTTCAAAGACGGGATTGGCGAGGTTTCTTCAAAATAAACCTTGTCACCCTCCGTTACCGTAACATACTTGCGGTACTTTTTGTTTTCTGCAATAATATCACCGTTTTCGGCAAACATTGCACCGCCTCTGCTGCCCGTAAGGGGCATTTCGCCCGTAATTGTTGCCAGCAGAGACCTTGCGCTTTTCAGCATATCAAGGTCATAATAATAATCACTCAATGATTTATGGCAAAGGGGATAATTCTCAATGAGTCTGCTCACTTCTCCGTGCAATTCGCGGCATTTTTCTCCGTTGCGCAGGAATGCGGCATAATTGCTCATTTTTTTCGGAATATCCGAGTAATCCGCAATGCCGACAGAAAAGTTTTTCACAATGCTTTCTGCCGATTTCAATTCACCGTCAAGAATTTTTGGGTCGGGATCGGGTCTTTGAGTTTGTGCAATGTGCTTTGTACAGACAAGACCTCCCACCTGAGTGTCGTTGAGGGCAGAGCCGCCGGGGCGGGTAAGTCCGAAAGAGCCTGCCGCCTCACCGATAACATAAAGACCTTTTATGTCGGTTTCATAATTTTCGTCAGTGTAAATTCCGCCGTTATTATGCTGGGCACACACGGCAATCCGAAGCATATCCTTGCCGATGTCGATGCCTTGCCTTGCATAAACATCAATGGCTTTTGAATTAAGTATTTTAAGCCTTTCAATGGGTGTTTCTGCCGTTGCGCCCGTTTCGGTGAGATAATTCTTTGCTTCATCCGAAAGACGGTCAAAACGGTAACCGACAGGATTTCTTGTGAAGTCAAGAAAGACCTGTCTGCCGAGCTTTGTTTCGTTATGCACCGCAATGTCGATTTTCGAAGATAATTCTGCTCTGTCAAAGCTGAAAGGCCATTGATATCCTTTGAGAAAAACATTGCTGTATGCTTCATCGGCACTTGCGAAATATTCACCGAGAAATTCTCTTTCTTCGCCGTTTTCGTCAATGCTCACGAATCGGGGAATAACCTGCATAAAGCTTCCCGAAACATTCCAGCGGAAATCCACGGATGAAAGTCCGTACTGCCACTGTGAATAGTTGCAGAGCCGTGCTCCCGCATCGGTCAGTATTCCTGTCATTCCGTGTTGCGAATGCGGATAAACGGAGTTTTCATATATGCAGGCAGGTGCACCTGTGGCGGCAATAATGTTTCTTGCGGCGAAAACCTCGGGTTTTCCCGTTGCGGTGTTAAGCACGGTGATGCCCGAAACAGAGCCGTTACGGGTTATTATTTTTGTTACCTGCCGTTTGTCAAAAACAGGAGTCTGATTTTTGTTGATAACAACATCCTCCAGTTTTTGCGTCATTATTCTTGAAGTCAGAGGCCCCACGGATGTTGCTCTCGATGTGCTGTCGTGGTCGGTTTGGTAGCCTGGATAACCGCCGAATTCGTCTGTCGGGAAGTTGACTCCGTAATAGCAAAGACGCAAAAAGCATCTGGCACTGTTTACCGCTTGCTTGTATGCTTTAATTCCGTCACAGCAGCCGAGAGAGCAGATATCCTCTGCCATTCTGAGTGGACTGTCCTCGGACAAACCGTCCATCGAAATTTTATAGTAGGTCTGCTTGTCGCTTCCCGTGTTTCGCGATGTGCCCGAAAACCTGTTTTCGGTTATAACCGCAATGTCCGTTATTCCTTCTTTGAAAAGCCAGTCGGCGGCGCTGTATCCTGCCGCACCGCTTCCGATGATAATCGCATCAAATATTTTCATAAGCATCTCACATTAAAACCGCCGTCACAGTCAATGACCGTGCCTGTGCAGAAGTCAAAATTACCCTTTGCAACTGCTGCAACGCATTTTGCCACATCTTCGGGTTGACCCATTCTTTTTATGGGAGTCAATCCGCCGTCAATGAGTTTTTGGTATTTTTCTTTAACCTTGGCGGTCATATCCGTTTCAATAATACCGGGTCTTATTTCAATCACAGCTATGCCCGTTTCCGCAAGTCTTGCGGCGAAAAGCTTTGTAATCATTGAGATTCCTGCTTTTGAAACACAGTATTCACCTCTGTTCACCGATGCCGTGTATGCCGACATTGATGAAATGTTGACTATTCTTGCATTGCCGTTTGCGGCAAGGAAGGGGACGAGCTTCTGAGTCACAAAAAATGTGCCTCTGAGATTAATATCTGTCACATAGCTGAAATCTTCGGGTGTGATTTCAAGAATGTCTTTTCTCTCTTTCGGCGCAACACCTGCGTTGTTGACAAGCAAATCAAGTTTGCCGAAATTGAGCTTCACATATTCAGCAAGCTTTTCAATGTCATTCATATCGGAAATGTCCGCGCTTATAAATCGGAAACATTCCCCGTATTCGGCTGAAAGCCTGTCCGTGCTTTCATTTTTGTTTCTCGCGGTTGCAATAACCGTAAAACCTTCTTTGAGCAGTGTTTCGGCAATTCCGAGGCCGATGCCTCTGCTTCCTCCCGTAACAACGGCAACCATATTTTTCACCTATTTCTTAAGTACAAATTTCTGATAGTAGGGCATATATACCTCGCTGTCCCTGACAGGGCAGCCTGCAACGGTTGCGTTTCTCATCAGCTGCGAGCATTTGCTGCATTTGAGGCATACTTTACTTTTGTCGAGCTTTCCGTTTCTGAGATAATCAATGTAAAAATCGGGATATGCAAATGTCATTCTGCCGAAGCCTGCAAAATCACAGACTCCGTTTTCAATAATCTCAGCCGCATAGTCGAGAGCATTTTCTCCGCCGTAGCTGAGTCCCGATGCAATGAATTTTATGTCAGGAAAAGCTTCGTTAAGCTCTTTTGTGATTTTGCGGATTCGCTCGGTACCCACATTGCCGTCCTCAGGTGCATTCATACAGGGGCGGTTGATGTGGGGGATAAGATAAGGATTGCCGAGAGTCAGATTTATAAGCTCAATGCCTTTTTTCTCAAGCTGTGAAATTATGATTTTTGTTTCCGTAAGGTCAATTTCATTTTTATCGTTTACACCGAATCCGTAAGGATAGGGAAAACAGTCGCAGGCGTTGAGTCTTGTGGTCACAAACAGATTTTCAGCCACTTTTTTCGCACTGTCAATGCAGTCAAAATAAAGCTTTGTTCTGTTTTCAAGGTTTCCTCCGTAAATTCCTTCGCGCTGAGTTGCACTGAGAAACTCGTTGAATAAATATCCGTGGCAGCATTTTACGTCTATTCCGTCAAATCCGACCTCCTGCGCAAGCTTTGAAGCCTGAGCATATTTCTGCGGAATAAGCGAGCAATATTCATCATCTGCAATAACATACGGCTGGTCCTCTTTGCCTGTTTCCCAATGACTGTTTCTGTAAGCAACAATGGGTTCGGGAGTGCCGTTCGGTTTGCTGAAACGTCCGCTGTGGGTCAGCTGAACGATGATAACGGGTGCAAAACCGCAGGAATCGATGGCGGTCTGCTTTATCTCCGCAACAAGATTTCTGAAGCTTTCCTTTGTGCTTTCGTTAAGATAAAGCTGGCGGGGATTTGCCCTGCCTTCTGCGCACACCGCTGTTGCTTCAAACCAGATTATTCCTGCACCCGAGCGCGCAAAACGCAGGTATCTGCGCCGCGTAAGCTCGCCGATTGCACCGCTTTCCGTGCCGTCACACCCCTCCATGGGATGAAAGACAATTCTGTTTTTTATTTCTCTGCCATATATTTTGACAGGTGATTCAAAAATATGCTTCATTCTTATTTCCTCATCTGAAAATCAAATTCATTATGTGCGGATATTTTGTGGTGATATTATCTGGTCTGAGGTCAATGACATTCACCATATCCGATATTTTGTTTACCGTCCAAAGCGAAACGGGAAGTCCGTTTTCTTTCATTTTTTCAACAAACATTACGCTTGCGTTTCTGAAATTCGAATTAATGCCCACTGCACCCAATGATTTGGCTTTGTCTGCAACTTTTTGCGCAGCTTCGGGGTCAGTGCTTTCTTCGGCGGTTATTTTATGGTTCAGATAGTAAGGGATTTGTGAACTGCTTTTAACGGCATCAACCCAATCGGCGAAAACACCTGTGTAGAACACTCTGTCAAAAAGACCCGCATCTCTCACAAGCTTGTCAACCTCACCGAGATTTGCCGTTGATTTTATGTCCAGATTGATTTTGCATTGGGTATTGTCTGCCACAACGGCAAGCGCATCCTTGAGCAAAACGCCTTCGCTCTTTGAAGGTGCCGAACTGTGGATTATGACGGGAGTTCCGTCAGGGCGGAAGCTGACATCAAATTCAACAATCTTCGCACCGTGTTCAATAGCCGCAATTACGGAAGAAACGGTGTTTGCCTTTGTGTGCATTGCGCCTGCGTGATATGTAACCGTAAATTCAGGAGCGTCCTTGCTCTTTATGTGTTTTTTTGCTGGCGAAATTTTCACTCTTGCAATATCGGCGCTGCATAATAATTTCCACATCGGAATATTCATAAAATCATCCCCTTATATTTTTTAATTAAATCATATTTTATTTAAAGTGTCAATGTATAATAATTCGAAACTCTTGAAACAAAATGCATAAAAGTTATTGAACTCTGCAAAAAAATATGTTATAATTTCACAAAAGCATGAAGCGGAGGCGATGAGTTGAGCGAGAATAATAATCTGGCTTATGAAGAACAGAATCAGGGTATAGTCATCGACTATGAAAACGGCGTCAAAAATCCGCTTCTGCGCAACAGACGCTATGTAGGTCAGAAAGAACGCATCGGCTATCTGCTGAACGATGTTTCAGGCAGCTTCAACATTGATAAATACAAAGACAGATTTATTTACGATATAGTCAAGCTGGACTTTGATTTCCTTGCGATTTTCGGCTTGCTTTCGGGTGTCTGGGATGTCCTGAACGATACTTTCATCGGCGTTCTTGTTGACCGCACCCGTACCCGCTGGGGCAAGTTCAAGCCATACATACTTTTGGGCAAGATACCGCTTACCCTGATAGGTCTTTGGTATTGGTTTATGCCCGTTTTGTTTTCAAATTCCGCTGCGGACTTTGCGCCCAAACTGATGTTCTATGCACTGTTCAGCGTTGTGTGCGAAACGGCGGGAACGTTCACCGCCATTGCAAGCACGGGATTCATGTCCACCATAACGCCCGACCCGTTGGAGCGAACAAGTCTGATAACAATGGCAAAGCTTTTCTCAGGTCTTGTGGGTGAAAAACTGCCCGAACTTGTTTTCGGCCTTTTGCTTGACCTTGTCAACAATCAGGTTGTTCAGTGGGACAGAACCAATCTTTTCATCGGATTCGGTATTTTCACTGCCGTTGCAGGTTGTGCAATGTCGTTTTATTTCATCTGCGTAACCAAGGAAAGAGTTACTCAGTCAATTGAAAAGCCAAGCATAGTGCAAGGACTCAAAGCAATTCTCAACAACAGACCGATTTTGCTTTACACTCTTTCGGAATTCCTTGCAGGTTTTGCAGTAAGCAAGAGCAGAATCAACTATTACATTGACGTTCTCGGTTCGGCCACATATCAGACTCTTGTGGGTATTCCCGCATCACCCGTTTCGACAATCAGCTATGCATTCATTGCTCCTCTGAGGAAAAAGTTTTCCACAAAGGCAATCTGGATTCTTGAAGATGTGTGGACGGATGCCTGCTGGATGCTTGTTTTCGGCGTAGGTTCAATCGGCGGAATGTCCAAGGGTTTATATAAGAACAAGTGGGTAATGCTTCCGCTTATGGCAGTTGAAGAAATGCTTGAAATGTGTGTTTACGGTCTGAGAAATGTTATTCCCGATGAAATTCTCAATGAGGCGATGGACTATTGTGAATGGAAAAACGGCTACAGAGCCGAGGCGATGACGGGTGTTGCAAGAGACCTTGTCAAAAAACTTCAGGGCATTGTAATGGGTTCAATTCAGAACTTCATAATGAAGCGGATCGGCTATGTTCAGGGTCTTAAAATCGGAACTCAGGCAGACTCCACAAAATGGTGGATTTTTGCCATGGGAACGGGTATTCCCGTTATCACGGGTGCCTTGGGCATCATCCCCAAGTTCTTCCACAACCTTAACGGTGAAAAGCGTGACCAGATGTATCGCGAGCTTTTTGCAAGGCGCGAGGCGATGCGCAATGCCGTTGAGCAGGCAAAGAGTGAAGAAGACCTTGCAAAGATTGCAAAAGCACAGATTAACAAAGATTACATTCAGGAATAAAAAAATAACCGCAAGCCCTTGGGACAGGGGCTTGCGGTTTCATTTTTTATTTATCTTTTTTCTTTTTAATCAGCACTATCGCTGCCGCGGATACTGCAAGAGCTGCAAATGCCGCAAGACCTGCTGCGGATGAACCTGTTTCGGGAATATCCGTATCTTTTGCAGACCATTTTGCTTCAAAAGTAATGTCTTTTTTGGGCATTTTATCAGGCACTTCGGGACTCCAGCCCGCAAAATCGTGTCCGTCTTTTTTGGGGTCCGAGGGGACGGTTATTTTCTTGCCTGCTTCAACATTGTAGGTTGCATATACCTTGCCGTCAACCTTGAAAGTTGCCTTGTAGGTGTTTGTGATATTTCCCACAATTGACGAAAGACCGATAACGGCAATGATTCCGCCAACGATTGAAAGACCTGTGATTGCCGCTGCAGTGAGACCGATTGCGCCGCCTGCGATTGCAATACCGCCGATAACGATTGCCACAAACTCTTTGTCCACTTCATACTGTGCTTCAAACACAAGGTCCTCAGCGGGCATGGTTTCGGGAATTTCGGGGGTCCAACCCTTGAATTTATGGGCAAATTTTTCGGGATTCTTTTCGGGCACGGGAATTTTGTCGCCCTCTGTAACTTCATATGCCGCATAGGTTTTGTCCTTGCTCATCATATAAGTAACATTGCCGTTTTTGAGCCATTTTGCGGTGAATTCAATATCTTCGGCAGGTACGGTCTTATGGTCAAAAACATTTTTGCCGTTTTTGTCAAACCAACCTGCAAACTTGTAGCCTTCCTTTTCAGGGTCGGCAGGCACGGCTTCTTCCATGCTTGATGCAAAAGGCACGGTTGCTTTTTTGATTTCCGTTTCATCGGATTTGAATGTAACGTTTATTTCTTTCAGTGTCCAGGATGCCGATGCCTCAAGGTTGTTTTCGGGCATTGTTTCGGGCAGTTTATCCTGATTTTTGTTGATTACCCAACCGTTGAAAATGTGACCTTCAGCCGCCTGAGGTGCCTCGGGAGGCACGATGGTTTCTCCTGCTTTGTAGGTCTGCGGTTCGCCGTATTTCTCGCCGTTGGAATAATAAGTGATTGTGTATTCCTTGGCGGGTTCGGTTTCTTCGGGCTGAGTCACGGTTGTGTTGCCGTTTTCTGTGTTTTCTGTTACTTCTGTTGCAAAACCCGAAAGGGGAGTTGCAGTCAGAATGAATGCAATTGCAAGAAGCATCGCAAAAACACTTTTTAATTTTCTTTTCATTTTTTCCTCCGTTTTATATCTGTGAATTTTTGAAGGC
Source organism: uncultured Clostridia bacterium (assembly GCA_937919155.1). GTDB lineage: Bacteria > Bacillota > Clostridia > Oscillospirales > Acutalibacteraceae > CAG-177. Next base: position 4,681 of record CALFPM010000113.1, on the reverse strand, counting down.
GCATTTCGCGGTGTCCCCGTCCGCATTTCTGACATACGCTTTCAAAGTTCGGTAGAATTATAGCTTTTTTGTATTGTCCGTTCAATTGTTCCGCTGTTAACTTTGTGTGAACGGGCATAAAACTTTTTGTTTCTCAAAAATGAATTTTTGTTAAAACGGACGGATATCTGTTCAAAATCTTACAGACAATGAAAAATCAGGAGGAAACGGGTTTTTCTTCTCCGTCAAGCAAACGGGCAATGTTGCCTCGGTGCATAATGATTATCAGCACGGAACAGGCGGCTGAAAATATGAAAAGTTTTTTTGAATCCGAGGTAAAACAAGTCAGCAGAGGATATACGCAGGCACATATGCAGGAGGCAACGGAGGCGGTTTTTGTGATAAGCGCGATTACGGCAAAAATCATAATCAGAGCAATTGCAACCGAGGGAATGATTCCTGTTGCCGCACCTGCTGCCGTTGCAACGCCTTTTCCTCCTCTGAATCCGAAAAAAACGGGAAAGCAATGCCCCAACTGCACAAAAAATCCTGCAAAATAAATGCAGTCAAGGGGTGCGTCAAAAAAGTGAATGAGCAGTCTTGCCGCCATAACAGCAAGCAGACCTTTTGAAAAATCACAGAGAAAAACCAAAGCTGCCGCTTTTTTGCCCGATGTGCGCAGAATGTTTGTTGCTCCTGCATTACCGCTGCCCACGGTGCGGATATCTTTGCCGCAGAGCATTTTTGAGAATATGACCGCAAAGCTGACACTTCCGATAAGGTAAGCGAATATGCCTGAGATAATATAATAAAACATAAAAAATCACCCGTTGGTTATTGTATCCAACGGGTGACGTGTTTATTTATTTGTTTTTCTGCGGATTTCTTCAATGCTCATTTCCGTGAGCGTTCCTTTTTTTGCAAGATAGCATTTTTTGCCCAATTCAAAAATATGAACATCATTCTTAAGAGAATCGGAATAAACATTTATGAATTCCGCATCGGGCAGGGTTTCCGCAAGTCTTATGGGTTTCTGCTTATCCTTGCAGTTGAAGCCGTCTATTCTGCCTGTTTTCGGGTCCATTCTTGTTGCGATAAGTGTGTGAACATCATATTTTTCACAGATTGGACGGAGAAAGAATTCAGGCGATGCGGAGCAAACAACAACGGGTCTTTCTCTGTTTTCGGGGTTGAATATGGGATAAATATTTTTTTGCTGGTTTTCCCAGAATTTCACCGCCATTTTTTCGCCGTCAATGAATCGGAGAAACGAAAAACATCTGCCTTTGAATTGGTCACCGAAACCAAGAAAGAAAAGTATCAGATTAAGCAAAAGCCAGGGGGAGAGGAGTATGAGCCACGGTCTGTGCAGGATGCAGTAGAAAAGGAAAACCGTTTCCGAATCCTGAGGATAAACCGTTTTATCAAAGTCATACAGGTCAAACTGATTTTCAGGCATTGAAAGTCACCTTTTTGCCGTCAAGCTCAACAGCTGTTTCCTTGCCGTTGATGATAACGGTGAAATTGCCTTTGCCTTCAAGTGAATAGCTTGCAACCTTGCCGTTTTTCCATTCGATGTCAACAATAACATTGCCCTTTGCAAGCAGACCGCTTACCTTGCCGTTTGTCCACTTTGAGGGAAGTGCGGGCAGAATATAAATCTTGCCGTCAAAGCTCTGCATAAGCATTTCTGTAATGCCGCTTACAAAGCCGAAGTTACCGTCAATCTGGAAAGGAGGATGGGCATCGAAAAGGTTTTCATATGTGCCGCCGCCTTTTGTGTAGTTTACGCCGATGCTCTTGACGGGGCGGAGCTGCATTTCAATGAGCTTGAGTGCGTGGTCGCCGTCAAAGAGTCTTGCCCAGAAGTTGATTTTCCAGCCAAGGCTCCAGCCTGTGCCGTTGTCGCCTCTGCGCTCAAGAGTTCTGCGGCAAGCCTTTGCAAGTTCGGGTGTGCCGTCAACAGTAATAAGGCGTGCAGGGTGAAGCGCATAAAGATGTGAAACGTGTCTGTGGTGAATTTCAACCTCGGGATAATCATCGTCAAATTCAAGGAGCTGACCGTCACTGCCAAGCTTGAAATCTGCCATGTTTGCAACGGTATCTTTAAGCTGAGAAGCGAATTCCGCATCAGCACCGAGAATATTGCAAGTCTTGATGCAGTTTTCAAAAAGCTCACGTGCAATGGACATTGACATTGTGGAATATTTTCCGACACAGCAACGTTTTCCTTCGTATTCAAAGGTGTTTTCGGGGGATGTGCCGGGAGCAAGAACAAGCTTGCCCTCGTATTCGGTCATTATGTCAAGATAGAATTCAGCCGCTTTTTTCATCACGGGATATGCGGTTTCTCTGAGGTAATCAACATCGTTTGTGTATTCGTAATGGTCGAAAAGATGCTCGCAGAGCCAGCCTGATGAGCCGTGCCAGAATGCCCACTGTGCACTGCCTGCAACGGGTGTTGAAAGACGCCAGAGGTCAACATTGTGGTGGGAAGTCCAGCCCTTTGCGCCGTACTGACCTTTTGCGGCTGTTTCGCCGCTGATGCTCAGCTCTTTAACCATCTCAATGAGAGGATAGTTGACTTCTGGCATGCGGCACATAAGCACGGGCCAGTAGTTCATTTCGGTGTTGATGTTAACCGTGTAGTTTGAATGCCAGGGAGGTGTGAGTCTGTCGTTCCAGATTCCCTGAAGTGTTGAAGGCTGTGAGCCGATTCTCGATGAAGAAATTGCAAGGTATCTGCCGTAGTTATATACAAGTGTAATGAGTGCAAGGTCGCTCTTATCTCTCTTGAATGCGTTGAGGCGCTTGTCTGTGGGCAGGTTGCCTTTACCTTCGCCGATGTCAAGGCTTACTCTGCCGTAAAGCTCGGTGTAGTCTGCAATGTGAGCAGCTTTTTCTTTGTCGTAATCATTGACTGCCGCAATACGCTCCATGCAGGGTTTGATGTATTCTTTTCCTTCAAGGTAGGGATGCTTGTTCCAACCGTTGAAGCTTGTTTCGCTTGTGAAGAAAATTACGGCATATGTTGCGTCCGTAACATTGATGCGGTTTTCAACAGCCTTGTAAGAACCGTCTGTAATGATTTTTGCGGCGGCGCGGAAACGCATGCCTCTCATTTCGGGTTCGTCAAAGTAATGCTTGTTGCTTGCATCGTTGTCAACATTGTTTTCGCCGTGGCATTCACCGTCAAGGATAACGGTGTCGCCCTCAACAACGCTGTTGCTGCGAAGCTTTGATGTGAGGCCGAAAGTGAAGCTCATTTTGCCACCTTCAGCGGTAAACTTGGCTGCGATTATTTTTGAGGGGTATGATGCAAAATACTCTCTTGTGTATTTAACGCCGCCTCTTGTGTATTCAACGCCTGCAAGAGCATTTTCAAGGTCGAGATATCTTCTGTAATCCTTTACTCTGCCTTTGCCGCAGAATTCAACCTCAAGGTCGCCGAGGGGCATATATGCCTGACTCCAGGTGCTCTGGAAGTTGGTTTCGATTTCTTTTTCCGCTTCGTGAAGCTTGCCTGCCAGAGCAAGGTCGCGTGCTTTGCGGAAAGCTTCGGGAGCGCCGTCTTTAACTGTATTTTTAGGTCTGCCGTTCCAGAGTTCATCGTGGTTAAGGCAAACAAGTTCTTTTGATGTTGAGCCGTAAATCATGGCGCCCAGTGTACCGTTGCCGATAGGCAGGCTCTGAGTCCAGGCTTTTGCAGGGCTGCTGTACCATAATGTGGTTGATGATGACATAAGGAATTCTCCTTTTTTACTATAGTTTGGAGTAATTATACACCATTGATTTAAAGTAGTCAATCAACAAAAATGAAAGAAATCCTGCAAAAAAGCAAAAATCACTTGCATTCTGAAATCTGTTGATGTAAAATACATTTTGTATGATATTTTAAAAGAGGTATCTTTATGTCAGAGAATTTTCAGGCGAAAATCGAAAATGTATACGGCAGTCTGTCGAAAGGACACAAAAAGATTGCTGATTATATACGCTCAAATTATGAAAAAGCATCTTTTATGACGGCGGCGAGTCTTGGCAAGGCGGTTGGTGTCAGCGAATCCACGGTAGTCCGTTTTGCGTCAAATATTGGCTTTGACGGCTATCCCGAGCTTCAGAAATACTTGCAGGAAATGGTTAAAAGCCACTTGACCAGTGTTCAGAGAATGGATGTTGCCGCAAGTCGTTTTGAGGGCGATGATATGCTTGATAACGCTTTTGCTGCCGATATCGAGATGATAAACAAACTGGAGAGCGACACCTATTTCGACGGTGATGAAACCCAGAAGGTCTTTTTGAGAGCCATCCATAGCTTGCCCCAAAAGCAACAGATGGTTTTCAATCTGAAATATTTCAAGGAAATGAAATACGAGGATATATCCGAAATTTTGGGAACCAGCATCGGAGCATTAAAGGCTTCCTACCATCATGCTGTCAAGAAAATTGAAGCATTTTTAGAAAAACATATTTAAACCTTTTCAAGTGTGAAACGTCTAATGTAAGAAAGGATTAACATGGGAAAAGAAGATAATATATTAAGAAAAGTCGGGACAAAAAATCCATTCCGTGTCCCGGAAAATTATTTTGAAGATTTCACTCAGGAACTCATGAGCAAGCTCCCTGAGAAGGAAACGATGCCAGTATCACCGGAACCCACTCTCTGGCAACGGGTCAAGCCATGGCTGTACATGACTGCCATGTT
>CALFPM010000112.1 GCA_937919155.1 uncultured Clostridia bacterium | reverse complement strand
TGTTGTGGATGCTCTCCGTTTTGAACTTGAAAGACTCGGAGTTGATGTGATATGTGATACGCCCGTCACCGACATCAAAAAATCGGGCAACGGATTTTCGGTTAACGGCAATATTTTTTGTTCGAAAATTATTATCGCCGCAGGAGGCAAAGCAGCTGTACCTCAAGGCTCTGACGGAAGCGGATTTGAGCTTGCTAAAAAATTGGGCCACAAGGTTACGGAAACTGTCCCTGCCCTTGTTCCGCTTAACTCAAAACCCGAAATCACAAAGCCCCTTAAGGGTACAAGAGTGAGAAATGTTGCACTCACACTGAAAGGTGACAAAACAATAGCAAAAACGGAAGGCGAAATACTTTTTACGGACTACGGTCTTTCGGGAATTGCCGCTATGGAGCTTGCGGCATCTGCACAAAAATATATCAATTCTGTAAAGCACAATCCCTTTACAATTGTGGACTTTTTGCCCGAAATGACATATGATGAGCTTTTGACATACCTGCAAACCCTTTGTAAAATAAAGAGTTTCTGTAAAGTTGATAATTTACTGACGGGAATTCTCCCGAAAACCGTTGGGATTGCAATTTGTAAAGCTTGTAACCTTTACAGCTCTGATAAAAATATATCCGAGCTTTCCGAAAAAGATTTGCGCAACATTGCGGAGAAAACCAAAAAATTCCCCCTTGAAATAACGGGAACAAGAGGATTTATCAACGCGCAGGTAACAAGCGGCGGAATAAAAGTTGATGAAATCAATGAAAAAACAATGGAGTCCAGGATTTGCAGAAACCTCTATTTTGCAGGCGAAATAATTGATGTTGACGGTGGATGCGGAGGCTTCAATCTGCAGTGGGCGTGGGCATCGGGAATGCTTGCGGGAGAACTGAAATAAGTCCGGAACGGAGAAAATATATGATCAGAATTAATGAAATAAAACTTCCTCTCGGAAGTGACGAGTGTGAGCTCCGCAGAGCCGCCGCAAAGGCGCTCAGGTGCAAAGAAAACAAGATTGTTTCTCTTCGCATAGTGAAAAAAGCAGTTGACTCACGCAAAAAGGACAATGTGCATTTTGTCTACAATGTGAATGTTGAAGTTGATTCGGATGAATCGGCGGTTATTGCCCATGCAAAAAATTCCAAGGTTGAGGCAACGACAGAATATAAATATGAAATGCCCGAAATCAGAAGAACAAGCACCCTCAGACCTGTTATTGCGGGTTTCGGTCCTGCAGGTTTTTTTGCAGCTCTTATTCTTGCAAGGGCGGGGTTCAAGCCTCTTGTTCTTGAAAGAGGCGCGGATGTTGACACAAGAACAAAAGATGTCAACACTTTCTGGGCAACCCGAAAACTCAACACTGAAAGCAATGTTCAGTTCGGCGAGGGCGGCGCCGGTACCTTTTCGGACGGTAAACTCACAACGGGAATCAAAGACCCTCTTTGCAGAAAGGTGGTTGACGAACTTGTTGTTCACGGCGCTCCTCCCGAAATAGCCTATTCTTCCACGCCTCATATCGGCACGGATAAACTCGGTGCTGTTGTGAAGTCATTCCGCGAAGAAATTATTGCTCTCGGCGGCGAAATCCGCTTTGGCTGGAAACTGACAGATCTTATCATTGCAAACGGCGTTATTCAAGGCATATCCTGTCAGAATCCCGATGGCGGTATTGAGGATATTGAAACGGACACTCTTTTGCTCTGCATCGGTCATTCGGCAAGAGATACGGTTGAAATGCTTTACAGAAAAGGTATCAACATTATTCAGAAACCGTTTTCGGTGGGTGTCAGAATTGAGCATCCCCGCGAGATGATTGATAAAGCGCAATACGGCTCGTTTGCAGGTCATCCTGCTCTGGGTGCGGCTAACTACAAGCTTGCCTGTCACCCCGACCACGGCAGAGGTGCTTACACTTTCTGCATGTGTCCGGGCGGCACGGTTGTTGCGGCGGCATCTGAAGAGGGACATGTAGTTGTTAACGGTATGAGCGAATATGCCCGTGACGGCGAAAATTCGAATGCAGCTTTGCTTGTGGGAATTGACCCCGAGCATTTCGGCAGCGACCATCCGCTTGCAGGCATTGAACTTCAGCGAAAAATAGAGAAGACTGCATTTGAGATTGGCGGCGGCGATTACAGTGCGCCCTGCCAGACAATCGGAGATTTCCTTAACAACACACCGTCAAAGAAGCTTTCTTTTGTAAAACCGACCTGTGCAACAGGCGTTACTCCCGGTGATATCCGCCAAGTGTTGCCCGGAAAAGTGACCGATGTTATGGCTCAGGCAATTGTGAAAATGGACAGAAGCCTTAACGGCTTTGCTTTGCCTGACGGTGTTCTCACAGCCCCCGAAACCCGCTCATCTGCGCCTGTCAGAATTCTCAGAGATGACCTTTATCAGGCTAATATCAGGGGCCTTTATCCCTGCGGAGAAGGTGCGGGATATGCAGGCGGAATTGTGTCAGCGGCGGTTGACGGCATAAGATGCGCTCACGCGGTGCTGATTGATGAAAGTGATGAGTGGTAGTATGGAAAACCGACTTGAAAAGCTCAGTGATTTAAAGCTTGCAAAGCGTATATCGAAATATATTTCGACCCTGCAAAGCATAAAGCTTAGGGCGGATTATTATTCTCTCGGCGCGGCATCGGCGGATGAACTCCGTGAACTTGCGGATGACTACAGGAAGGTGCGCGACTCCGTGCGTGAGGATGCAAAATATCTGAACTATAACAGAGATAAAAACGGCAGTGCTCTTTTGTGGGATAAGTATTATCCCAGCGTCAGCGAAGCATCGGCGTGGGGACTTTATGCAGACCCCGAAGGTGATTTTGACAAAGATTTCTTCCAAAGCATCAATGATGCGGAAAAACACCTGACAAAATATTATTCCTACGATTATTGGCGCATTATTGCAGAAGAATAATTAATCCCCCGACTTCGGTCGGGGGTTTGTCATATCTGCGACTGTTTGCATCATATAATCAATTGATAACTATGATGCGGAGGAGTTGCAATGGAAAATTTTGATTATTCGTCACAGCGCATTGAAAGAGATGAATACAGAAATAAATTCAGATTTGCTGAAGAGGACGATTTCAGAAAAAACACGCGTGAAAAGCAGAAAAACAAAACAGATTATCTGATAAGGCTTATGCTTTTGCAATGCCTCATCTGCGGATTGATTATTTCGGGAATTTTTATTGCCTCCAAAATCAGTCCGTCCGCTTTTGAACGGATAAAAGAAGATTACGCGAAAATAATGCAGAGGGATATGACGGCTGGCGAGTTTGCCCAGGATATAAAAAATGCCGCAAGCTATTTCAGCTCTCAGACGGATTTGCTTCAGGCATCTTCGGATGAAGTTGAAATGACGCAGGATTATACCGTTGAATCCTTTGAGGTTATCGGTGATGAAACGGGCGAAACCGTTGCTGTCGGCGAGATTGTGCCGGATGGCTCGGGCGGCGGAGATATTCAGGGAAAAGAGGCGGCGAAAGGCACTTCCTTTGCGCCTTATCAGGTGAGTGTCAAGCCTGTTCTGCCTGTCAGAAATGCAAGAATTACATCGAGATTCGGTTACAGAACAAATCCCGTTTCAGGTAAATACGGCTTCCATACAGGTCTCGACCTTGCAGCGGAGGAAGGCACTCCCGTTTCCGCGGCGTTTTACGGCAGGATTGTTGAAACGGGGAGCAGTGATGTGTGGGGGAATTATGTGCTTATGGAGCATTCGGAAAGCTTTGCCACATATTACTGCCATTTGTCTGAAATTTATGTGAATGAGGGTGCCGTCATCAGGCAGGGGGAAACCATAGGTCTTGTTGGCTCAACGGGTTGGTCAACAGGCGCTCACCTGCATTTCGAGGTCAGAATTAACGGAGTGAGAGTCAATCCCGAGCTTTTGCTTTATCCTGATGCGGATGAGGGTTAAGCTCGGAGAAACAACCTTGAGAATAAACATTTCCTTTGCGGCGGCGGTAACTTTTACGTTGATTCTTGATGAAAGCGGTCTGTGTGCGGCGGCTTTGTTTTGCTGCATTGTCCATGAACTGGGTCATATTATCAGCCTTTTGGCGATGGGAGAAAAACCCGGCTTGATAGAGCTTTCTTTTTACGGGATAAAGCTTGAACGGCAAGGAATATCGGGAATCGGAAGCTTTGGGGAAATAATAATATATGTATCGGGACCGACAGCGAATTTTGTTTTGTCGGCCCTGCTTTTTATCTGCGGAAAATCATCGGCAACGGAAACTGCGGCGGTCATCAGCCTTTGTGTTGGCGTTTTTAATCTTTTGCCCTGTCAGCCGCTTGACGGCGGAAATATTCTGTATTATTTTCTGAACCGCAGAATGTCGGAGAATAAATGCGAAAAAATCTGTTTTTATGTGTCCTGTATTGTGCTTGTTCCTATGGCGGCAGCAGGTGCGGTGCTGGCTGTGAAAAGCGGGAATATAACCCTCATTGCTGTTTCGGTTTATCTTGCGGCAGCCACCGTAATGAATAAAAAAGAAAAGAGTGTTAAAATATAGATTTTTTGAAAAGAATATGTTATTATATATAAGATATTTTAAATTTGGGAGAAATCTTATGTATCCGAAAAAGCTTGAAAAGCATTTGCTGAAAGTTCAGAAACCCGGCAGATATACGGGCGGTGAGCTGAACAGCGTTGTGAAAGATAAATCCAAGGTGGATATCCGATATGCATTCTGTTTTCCCGATACTTATGAAATCGGAATGTCTCATCTGGGAATGAAAATTCTTTATTCTCTTGTCAATGCAAGGGAAGATGCGTGGTGCGAAAGAGTTTTTGCGCCCTGGACAGATATGGAAAAGGTGATGCGCGACAACGGCATCCTTCTCTACGGTCTTGAAAGCGGCGATGAAATCCGTGATTTTGATATTCTCGGTTTTACAATGCAATATGAATTGAGCTACACCAATGTTCTCAATATGCTTGACCTTGCGGGTCTGCCCGTGAGGTCAAAGGACAGAACAAGCCTCACGCCCATTGTTATTGCGGGCGGTGCCTGTGTGTGCAATGCGGAGCCTATTGCGGATTTCGTTGATATCACTCTGCCCGGTGACGGAGAAGAAGTAACAAATGAGCTTATTGATTTGCTCAAGGAATACAAAGCTAAGGGCTACTCGAAAAAGGAGTTTTTGCGTGCTTGCGCCGATATTGAGGGCGTGTACGTTCCCTCCCTTTATAAGGTGACCTACAAATCGGACGGAACCATTGAGCACAACGATTAAAAGAGAAGGGGCTGCGCATGGCGCAGCCCCTTCTGGCTGTCGAAAAACCTCACTGATAAGTCTGCAGAAAAAATATTGCACAAATTCAAAAGGCTCTCCCTTTGGGAGAGCTGTCGCCAAAGGCGACTGAGAGGGCAAAAAACGAACGATCGCTTGCTTGTATACCCTCTCCGTCAGCCTACGGCTGCCACCTCTCCCGAAGGGAGAGGCTTTCAGTTAGTTGACGATAAATAGTATATTTTTAGTTGTTACAACATAGTAGGGG
>CALFPM010000111.1 GCA_937919155.1 uncultured Clostridia bacterium | reverse complement strand
TTTTCACACTCACGCCCCCTTTTACATTTCCTGGAATTAATTTTACCCTTTTTGTTTTTATGTGTCAATACAAAAACACTTTATTTAATTAAATTGTTGAAATTATTTTTTTTATATGTTAAAATACATTAAATTAAGTTAAGGTAAATTTATATGATTCAAATAAACAAAACTGCGCTTGTATGCGTTGATTCAACAAACAACTACGCAAAAGAGAATATTTCAAAACTTCTCCTGCCATCACTGATCACCGCAGAAATGCAAACGGCAGGCAGAGGCAGACAGGGCAAAAGCTTCTATTCCCCCGACAAAACAGGTCTTTATATGACCCTTGTTTTCGATGCTCCGGATTCCTGTGAATTATTGACAGCCGCAGCAGCCGTTGCGGTCTGCAAAGAGCTTGAATTATTGAATCTGAATCCGCAAATCAAATGGGTTAACGATATTTATATCGGCTCACTCAAGGTCTGCGGAATTCTTACGGAATGTTTTTGCTGCAACAACAGAAAATACATTGCACTCGGCATCGGTATCAATATCAACACCCGCGATTTTCCTGACGATATCCCAAACCCCGGCAGTCTTGACATTGACTGCAACAAAGAAAAACTTGCAGAGTCGATTGCCGAACGTTTTTTCAATCTGACAGATAACGAGTGTATACTCACCGAATACGAAAAGCGTCTTTTTATAATCGGTAAAGCCGTAACTTATATTAAAAACGGTACAAAATATACAGCAAAAGTTGACGGAATAAATAAACTTTGCAACCTGCTTGTTACCCGAACCGACAACACCGAAGATGTTCTGTCATCGGGAGAAATATCAATAAAACTGTGAGGTTTGTCCAATGAATAAAATAAAAGTTTTTTCCGCAGCCGTTCTGATTTTTTCGTTGATCATCGGCGTATTCACCGCATGCAAAAAAGATGAACAGACTCAGGAAACAACTACCACCGCCGCAACAACTGAGGCTGCTACCACGGAATACAACGGATATTCCTATCCCGAAGTAATTTTCACCGAAGAAACACAGGCCAGGTTTACCCATGTACCACCGCCTGTGCCGACAAAAAAACCGAAAGAAACAAAGGCTTCAGCCAACGCTTCTTCTGAATCTGCATCAACAACCGTTAAGAACGATAAAATTTCCGAAGAAAACAACGGTCTTCATATTCTTTCAAAAACAACACCCGTAATCAAAGGCAACAGCGCATCAATTATAATAACAGGCACACCCTTTGCCGAGTATACCATTGAATTTTATGAAACGGCAACCAAAAAAGCCGCATACAGCGGACTCGGAACCGAAAAAGCCGATTCAAACGGCATTGCAACCTGGACTTTCACAATTGAAGGTGATTGTGAAGCAGGTAACAGAAAGGTTATAATCAGAGAAAAAAATTCTGACAAATACATTCAGACATCCATTACCGTAATTTAAGGAGGATAAAAATGATGGAAAGAAAAGGCAGCTACCAAAGCAAAAAATACCCTCAGCGCATCTGTGAATGTTTCGGTGCAGGCAACGGTCTGCTCAGCGACAAGGCATATTGCCTCGCAGCCGACAAAAACGGGTCAGTGTACATCGGAACTGAAGGCGGTCTTAACTACACAAAGGCTGACGGTTCGTTCGGTGCATTTCCTTGCGGCGCAGTAAAAAAAGCGTACACAGCCAAAAACGGCGAAGTATTTTTCGCAACAGAAAAAACTGTTTATTCCGCAGTTGACGGTAAAATTGAGGAAATCCAGACTTTTGACGATGATATCCGTGCAATGAGCGGAAATGAAGACGCCTATCTGCTCACTGAAAATGCACTTTATAAGTTTGGAGAAGGCAAGTTCGAAAGATTTTTCCACAACAATGTTGATGCAAGCAACCTTGCAATTTCCGGAAATAAAATCACATCTTCCAATAACAGAGCTCTCTGTATTGTTAACGGAAAAAGAAAACATTGGATGAGCATTTTCCCCGAACATTCAAATATGCCCGAAATCAAAATTAACTGTCTTGCTTTTGACAACGGCACAGGTTTTCTCTGGCTCGGCACCGACAAAGGTGTTTATATCTTTGATTGCAAATGCAATTGGTTCGGACACAGCGAACTCAACGCACTCCCCGAAGAAGAGGTTTTCAACATTTTCTTTGCCGATGACGGCAGAGTAATACTTTCCTCAGAAGCAGGTCTGATTATCCTCAAAAACGGTTCACGCAAATATCTGCCCGCAACACGTTGGGCTTGCGAAAGCAAAATCAATGACGCAATTGCTTGCGGAAACACTATCTGGACAGCCACCGATTCAGGCATTTCAAAAATAACAGAAACCGAAATGACTCTCAGAGAAAAAGCAGATTACTGCTTTAAGTTCACCGAAGAAAAGTATGTAAGAACTCTCGGCTATGTTACGGGCTTGAAAGGAATCAAGGATTGCGATATCAATACAGGTGTTCCCAACATCTCCGATAATGACGGTCTCTGGACTCAGACATATATCGGCGCTCTCGCTTATGCATACGCCGTCACAAAGGATGAAAAAATCCTTGAGGCTGCCCGCCGTTCAATGAAAGCAATGGGATATCTCACAAAGGTCACGGGTGTTAAAGGCTTCACCGCAAGAGCAGTCCGTTTTGAAGGCGAGGACGGTTACGGCACCGTTGTGAAACGTGACGGAGCAGAATGGCATCCCGCGCCCAACGGCGAATGCGAGTGGCTCGGAGAAACATCAAGTGACGAAATGACAGGCCATTTCTTCGGTTTCTCGCTTTACTACGATTTCTGCGCAAATGACGAGGAAAAAGAATACATAAGAGAAATCATCTGCGACATTACCGACCATATTCTTGAAAACAATTACAGACTTTGTGACGTTGACGGTCTGCCCACAACATGGGCAATATGGGACCCCGAGCAGCTTAACAGAAACAATATGTGGATTTGGGAAAAGTGCATAAACTCCCTTGAGATGCTCACTTTCCTCAATGTTGCATATCATGTTTCAGGCGATGAAAAATACAGAAAAGAATTCATGCGTCTTGCCATTGACGAGCATTACCTCCTCAATGCTGCACAGCACAAAAAAGATGACGGACACACCTGCCACATTGACGATAATCTTGGCTTCCTCTGCACAATGACAATTCTCCGCATCGAAAAGGATCCCGCAATCAGAAAATATCTGCTTATGGGACTCAAGCACCATTGGGAATATGAGCGTCCCGAACACTGCGTACTGTTCAATCTTGTTTACGGTGCATTTTCAGACGATGCCTGCGACCTTGACATTGCAGTCAAGACACTCCGTGATTTCCCCCTGGATTTCCTCAACAGACCCCTCTTCAATTCTGCAAGAAAAGGTCTTGTTTATGACACAGAGCAGGAAAAATGGGGAGAACCCACCCAGCTCAAGGAGGCTCTTGATATCGACGCCAGAGTTGTCCACAACTACGACAGCAACCCATTCCGCGCTGACGAAGGACACGGCAGAAGCGCCTGCAGCCCCACACCGTTCCTTCTCCCCTATTGGTTTGCAAGATATTACGGCATAATTGAAGAATAAGACACAAGAAAGGCTTGCACAAATTTGTGCAAGCCTTTGATGTTTATTCGGAATCTTTCTTAAGTTTTTCGTACTCTTTCTTTGTCTTTTCTTCAATCTTACCGGTTTTTTTGTTATACTTTTCCTGTTCTTTTTTCAACTTTTTGTCAAGCTTATCAAGCTCTTTTCTGAACTCCTCATAAGCCTCTTCCTGAGCCTCGCGCTCTTTTTCATCAAGCTTCCGAGCCTTCATCCAATCAACCGTGCCCTCAAGACATTCTTTGAGGGTCATAGGGTCATACCCCAGCTCTCTTCTTGCTTTTTCACAGGTAAAATTGCAGTTTTCGCAAAGCTTGCGAATTGAATATTCATTGAGAACCGGAGGCATTTTAAGTACATCAAAAGCCTTTTCGATGAAAGGAAGCAATGCGAGGATAAGTGTTTTGCTGAGCTTCAGTCCCGGAGCTTTCTTATCGCAGACAAAAGCAAGTGTTCTGATGAATTCATCAAGAGTGTGAACATAACCGCTGAGTATGTAGCATTCACCGTTTCTGCCCTTTTCTGCTGCCGCAACCATTCCCTTTGCAACATCTCTGACATCAACAAAGTTATATTTACCGAAATCAAGACTGACAGGAAAAAGACCTTTCATGAAAAGGTTTATCATTGTTCCGACACTTGATGTGTTGTTATTATCATAAGGTCCGAGACAGCAGCTGGGATGAACAACACAAACTTTGAGATCATCGCCCGCGTTATCAAGAACAAACTGGGTTGCACTTGCTTTTGATTTTGCATATGCACCCTCAAGCAAATCAGGATCGAACTTGTTTATTTCCGCAAGAACCTCATCGCCGTCATCTGCAGGGATTGCATCAACAGATGAACAGTAAACAAGAGTTTTCACACCGCATTTTTTACAGGCGGCAACTACATTCTTTGTTCCTTCAAAGTTAACATTCCAGACCTTTTCGTCAATTGTTCCGCTGATATCAACAATACCCGCCACGTGATAAACCGTTTCTGCGCCTTCAAACGCCCGTTCAAGCTGTTCGGGATTTGTAATATCTCCCATAAACTTTTCACAATCTATACCGTCAAAATAGGGACTGTCCGTGCGGAGAAGAAGACGCATTTTTTCTCCTCGTGCTTCAAGTTCTTTAACAAGCGCAAAGCCGACATATCCTTTTCCGCCTGTAATTACATTAAGACCTGCCATCATTTCTCTCCCTTTCCCTTTTTTCAATTATATTTTACCATATTTATACGTTACATTTCAAGTGTTTCTGCAACAGAAATTTACATATTGCAAACAGAATGTCCGATTTTGTGTTTTTTTGTTTAATTATAAATTAAAAGTTGACAATTTTAAAGGTTTGATGTAAAATATTACCCGATAAAATAAAGGCTGTGAAAAGAAACAGTAAGCGGATTTCAGAATCTTCAGAGAAAGAGCGGTTGGTGAAAGCTCCTGATTCTTCCCGTTGAACCCGTCTTTGAGCTTCAGAGTGGAAAATTGCAGTAAACTCTGACGGTTAATCTTCCGTTATCGGATTTAAGAGAGCAGATTAAAATTAATCTGAACTTGGGTGGTACCGCAGACTATTTTGTTTGTCCCAAGCCTTATGGCTGTGGGGCATTTTTTATTGGAGGTAAAAAGTTATGAAAATCGACAAACTTGCAGGCGAGCGTTTCAAAGAAAAACCCTCGGATTGCGTCATTGACAGCCACGCACTTATGCTCAGAGGCGGTTACATGAAAGGTGTTGCCAACGGCATCTACTCTTCATTTATGCCCCTGAGAAGAATCACAAGAAAAATCGAAAACATAATCCGCGAAGAAATGGATGCAATTGACGGTCAGGAAGTTCAGTTCCCCGTTGTTATGCCTGCATCTCTTTGGGCAGAATCAGGCAGATACGAGAGCATCGGAAGCGAGCTTATGCGTTTCAAGGACAGAAACGATGCACCCATGGTTCTCGGCATGACACACGAAGAAGCTGCAGTTCAGCTTGTAAGAGAATATGCAAACAGCTACACAAGATATCCTTTTATGATTTATCAGGTGCAGACCAAGTTCCGTGACGAAGCAAGACCCAGAGGCGGTCTTATCCGAGTTCGCGAATTCACAATGAAGGATGCATATTCATTCCACACATCACAGGAAGACCTTGAGAGATACTATGATGTTTGCTACAAAGCATACGAGCGTATCTTTGCAAGAGCAGGTATCCCCGAAGTTATCACAGTTGCTTCCGACTCAGGCATGATGGGCGGCAGCATTTCTCACGAATATATGCTCCTCTCTCCCATCGGCGAGGATTCAATCGCAGTTTGCTCGGAGTGTGATTACAGAGCTAATATGGAAGCTGCTGAAAGCATTATCGAAAACAAGATTGAGGGTGACTCAAAAGAGCTTGAGCTTGTTTACACACCCGATATTCACACAATTGAAGATATCTGTAATTTCCTCAAAACTCCCCTTGAGGAAAGCTGCAAGGCTGTTGTCTATCAGAAAAATATGACAGACGAATATGTTGTTATTTTCATCAGAGGCGACCTTGATATCAATGAAACAAAGCTTACCAACTATCTCGGTGAAGCAGTTCATCCTGCAATTATCACAGACGATTGCGGTCTTTTCGCTGGCTTTATCGGTCCCGTAGGAATGGACAGAGAAAAGTTCACCGTGCTTTTCGACAAGTCGCTTGAAAACACTCACAATCTTTCCTGCGGTGCAAATCAGGCAGACCATCATTACACAGGTCTCAAAATCAGCCGTGATGTTGGTGAAGTTGAATATATTGACCTTGCAAAGATCAAGGAAGGCGGCATTTGCCCCAAGTGCGGTAAGCACGCAATCTCAATTTCAAGAGGCATTGAAGTTGGTAACATCTTCCAGCTCGGCACAAAATACACAAAATCAATGGGTATGCAGTATCTTGACAGCGAAGGTAATCTTCAGTATCCCATCATGGGTTGCTACGGCATCGGCGTAGGCAGACTTGCAGCATCCGTTTGCGAGGCTCACCACGATGAATACGGCCCCATCTGGCCCATGAGCATTGCTCCCTGGCATGTTCAGATCTGCTGTCTGAGAGCTGACGATGAAGAATGCAAGGGCGTTTCCGATGACCTTTATCAGAAAATGCTTGACGACAGAATGGAAGTTATCTATGATGACAGAAACATCCGTCCCGGCGCAATGTTCTCCGATGCAGACCTTCTCGGTGTGCCCGTAAGAGTTATCGTAAGCCCCAGAAATCTCAAAGAAGGCGTTTGCGAAATTGTTACAAGAGACAAGAGCGTAAGCATCAAGGTTGAGGTTGACAAGGTAATCGACACCGTTAAGGAAATGATTGCAGAAAGACTTAAATAAAACAATTACTCCCGTGGAAAAAATCCACGGGAGTTTCTTTATGTAATATAACAAAAACTCCGAGATATTAGAGTCGCACTCTAAAGGACAGTCTGGAAACAGGTTGCGGTGTAGCCCGTTAGGGCTACGCCGTTTTCCTTATTTCAAGCGGTTTTTAGCGGATTTTCACGCATTTCCTGAATTGTTTCAAGAATCTCTTGTTCTGTCGGTATGTTTATGATACCCGCTGCAGTAAATGAAATATCAACAGGAACATGCTTTAATCCATCATCACCTTTGATGCTGTTATGAACATCTATTCGCTTAATCAAGGTGTTTACAAGTGTAGGCGTTAATTCTTTTAATTCGGTACACCCACGAATTGCTTTTAAGAAAGCATCAAGGTCTATTTTTTCTTGTGTAGCTGTTTTTATTGCTTGCTTGTCGTTTTCTACAGCGGCAAGCAATTCTTTTTGCTCTTTTTCATAATTTGCTGACATACGATAAAATCGTTCATCCGAGACCTTGCCAAGAAGATTATATTCATAAAGACCTTCAATCAGTTTATCTAATTCAGAAATACGCTTTTGAGCTTTTTCTACCTTTTGCTTCAACATCCTAATATTTATTTCCCTATCAGCTGTGTTATGCTTTGCGTACAGATAAAGAAATACCGGTTCGAATTCAGTAACATATTTTGCTACGGCTTTTATGGTTTCAAGAACAATTTCTTTTAATACCGCATCACGGATAAAATGAATTGTACAGGAACCACGCTTTTCTTTATATTGGGAGCAACGATAAAATTCTTTTCCGTCCTCAATACTTTTTGCCGCACAATAATATAATTTCGAGCCGCAATCAGCACAATATAAAAGTCCTGAAAAAATACTTGTTTTACCTGTGGCAGAATTTCGTCGGCGACTTTTACGTAATTCCTGAACTCTTTCAAAAGTATCTTCATCAATAATAGCTTCCTGAGTGTTTGGGATTATATTCCATTCCTCCTCGGGGTGATATACTGTTTTCTTAACTTTAAAACTTACATAAGATGTCATAAAGTTTACCGTACAACCGGTGTATTGACGATTTTCAAGAATGTGAATAACTGAGTCCGATACCCATCTGTATGGATTCTCAGGTCTTGGATTAGAACACTTACGCCCATTACGATAACAATATTCGGTGGGAGTAATTATTTCTTCACTTTCTAATCGCTTTGCTATTTGCGACGGTCCAAGCCCTGCAAGACACAGTTCAAAAATATACTTTACAACTTTTGCGGCAGGTTCGTCTACAATCCACTGTTTAGGGTCATCTACACTTTTTATATACCCAAAAGGTATGGAAGCAGAAACTCTTTCTCCATTATCGGCTTTAGCTTTCCAAACAGCCTTTATTTTCTTACTTGTTTGTTCTGCATACCATTCATTAAATATATTGTAAAAAGGCATCATTTCGAGACCGGTGCCTTCTGCTGTATTTACATTTTCTTGAATAGCTATAAATGTTACACCAAGTGAAGGATATACAATTTGGGTTAACCTTCCCATTTCAACCTGTTCACGACCAAAACGGGAAAGGTCTTTTACAATGATGGTTTCGATTTCTCCGTTTTCAGCCATTTTTTGCATACGTTGAAATTCAGGACGGTCAAAGGTTGTACCTGAAATACCGTCATCTACAAAGAATTCAGGGTGTAAATATCCGTGTTCTTTAGCATATTGAGATAGAATTTGCTTTTGATTTGTGATACTGTTAGACTCATCAGTATTACCTTTCTTTTTGCTGTTTTTCTCGTCGTCTTTGATATCTTCAACGGATAAACGGCAATAAAGAGCTGTTATTTTTTGTTTATTCTCGGCTTTCTTTGCCATAATTAAAACTCCTTTCTTTGAAAAGCCGAGCGTTACGATTTGTCTTTGACATTATATAACGCTCGGCAATTCTCATCCATTCTGTGGTTATTCTGCTTTAGTGGAAAGTATCAACTGTTTAAACTGTTGCAATACGGAACGCTTGCTCTCTATATCAAAATTTGCGGTGACATCATATACAGTTCTACCGATTTTTCTTGATATATTAATTTGTTTTGGAATGTTTTGAACCGGTGGGTGCTTTACAGTTTCTCTACCTTGAGGAATAGCATATTCTTCAAGTTCAATTCCGTTACTGTTATCAATACGTCCCATTCCACATATAGCAATGTGACTGTCTGTTAAATCATAATTTTTAATCATAGGTTGCCTCCTTATCTCGCATCTCTACTCTGACGGGCTCTGTATCTGCTCTCACAGATTTTTATGATTGCTTCTTCAATCTGTTCGGTTGTATAGCTTTTCGGAAAGTATTTTCTTATCCTTTCAGCGGGAATTCTGATTTTCTCTCGCTGATTTGCCTTTTCTTCAGCCAAGATTTCACCTATATGCTCAGGCGTTAAACCTTCCTCTCTGCTGATTGCACGAAGCCTTTGAGCCTGAGATAAGTTTGGAGTAGCATCACAGACACGGATTTCTTCAACTAAATCAGCCTGTTCCACCTCATTTAAATATGACAGTTCTACCGCAGGGGTAAATGCTATTCGTTCTTCATCAACAAGGTCAAGGAGTTCAGGGATGAGGTTTGTCAGACGGATATATCTCTGAATTTGCCTTGCACTATCTGTAGAATTTTCAGCAATAATTTCATCCGTTCTTAACTTCGTGCCAACTTGGCACGAAGTTAAATCTGACCTATATCCCTGACGGCTCATTGCCTCCATTTTCAATTTGTAAGCAAATGCCCGTTCACTTGGCAGAATATGCTCTCTGTGAAGATTACTGTCAACGAGCATAATTGCCGCTTCGTCACGGGTGACGGCATAAATAAAAGCAGGGACTTCTTTCATCCCTGCTTTGACTGTAGCGTGTAAGCGTCGGTGTCCACTTATCACCTCATATTCATCTGTGTTTTCAA
>CALFPM010000110.1 GCA_937919155.1 uncultured Clostridia bacterium | reverse complement strand
GCGTTAAAAAGGAATACGTAGACAATACAACGGCCACGCTATCGGAGCTTATGGAAAAATACAATCTTGACGGAATACATATTGACGATTATTTTTATCCCTCTGTCAGCCATGAGGTTGACGGCAGACAGTATTCCGAATACACATCTCAGGGCGGCAGGCTGAGCCTTGAGGAGTGGCGCAGAACAAACATAAACGCTTTTGTGGGTGCACTTTACACAGCCGTCAAATCAGAAAACGAAAACCTTGTTTTCAGCATCAGTCCGAGTGCAAAGATTGAAGAAAACATCAGTTCTCACTTTGCGGACTGCGGAAAGTGGCTTGCGGAAGAAGGTTACGCAGACCTGATTATTCCGCAAATTTACTTTGGCTTTGAGCACAGCACGGCGGATTTCGCCTCTCTGCTGAGCCAATGGGGAAACATTGAGAGAAATAAAAACATCAGGCTTGCCTGCGGCATCGGGGCTTATAAATGCGGCAACATTGACCAATATGCTCTTGCAGGCAAAACAGAATGGCAGGAAAACAAGGACATACTCACCCGTCAGCTTTCCTGCATAAAAAACAATCCGAACTACAGCGGCTTTGTTATGTTTTCTTACGGCGACCTGACAAGACCCGACTGCAGTGAAGAAATGAAGAATCTGAAAAAGTACATTACGGGGAACAGACAATGAAAAAGACCAAAATTTTAACCGCCGTTATCATCGGCATTGCCGTTATCATCATCGGCATTCTTGCGGCAATGTTCGCAACGGGCAAATTCAATTCGCTGAAAGATGCGTTTTCCGATGAGCCTGTTTCAATCACTCAGGCGGAAACCACAACAGAGGCAACAGTTGTAACGGGAAGACCCAAAACACCGGCGCCCGAATCAATTGTGGCGGCAACTTATGCCGAATATTCAGAAAAAAGCACATCGGAGCTTTCGGAATTCGGAAAACACGGTTTCAACACCGTTATTTTTGAACTCACCGCCGAAAACTCTGCTCAGGTATCTTCTTTGCTTGAATCTGGAAAGCAAAATTCGCTTTATTTCGGTGTCCGTGCCGATATTTCCGGCGGCAGTGAATTCCTGACCGCATTTTCCAAAGAAAACAACACGGATTTTATTATCATCGGCGGATATGACGAAACTCTCTCCGATTTTACCGATAAAGCAGGCGGACTTTGCGATGAACTCAAAGCAATTGACCCTGCAATGAGCATAGGCATTGAGCCTGCATTCACATCAAAGGCGGCAGACACGCTCACCGCTCTTACCGATAACAAGAAAGCAGACTTCATTTTCCTTTGCCACGAAAGCGGCAAGGAATCGGTTTTCGAGTCAGCTCAGGCGGTGTGGAACGAAGAATCAAGTCCCCTGTGGCTTTGCCATGACCTGACGGGACTTTCATCATTCACAACGGACAAAGCGGCAAAAGCGGTTGAACTCATTGCCGCATCTGCAGATATGTCCATGTGCAGAGGTCTTGCCTTTGCTCCTTACGGCGAAATTTCAAAAGCAAACGGCACGGCGGCTGACATTGTTAAAAACTATATCAGAGAACGGGACACCTATCTTCTGGACAAGGAGTTTTCACTCACAAGCCACAAAAAGACAAGCATCACCGTTGAGCAATCCTCAATCACGTTCAGAGGCACAAGCAGCCCTGCTCACGAACTCAAATGCAACGGTCAGGTGCTCAAGGTTGCCAAGAACGGTGACTTTGCCATTGACATCGCTCTCAAGGCAGGAAACAACACGGTAAAATTTGAACACAAAGGCAAAACCTATACATACAATGTGACTTATAAAATCAAGCTTCTCAAATCCGTTTCACCCGCAGACTCAATCACCGTGCCCGGCGGAATGCAGATTGAAGTTACGGCAATTGCCCACAAGAACGCTGCTCTCACTGTTGAATTCAACGGCAAGACATATAAAATGACCAAAACGGGCGAAACAAACGATGATAACGCAATAGACGAGGGTTCCGACTTCACCGCATTCAGCGCAACTCTCAACACACCCGAGAGCAAAAGCTCCGTGCAGAATCTCGGCAAATACAAAGTAACCGCAAAATACAGTTCACTTTCGGAATCTCTCAGCGGCGCAAACATCAACATTGCCGCAATTGAACTTCCGACACCGCCTCCCCCAACAACCCTGCCTGAAACAACCGAGCCTGAAACACAGACAACATCTCACGTCACAAACGGAGCAGTTTCGGGTGATGCAAACACATCAACCGATGTTTCTCAGACGGGCACAGCAACGGAAGAAAGCACCGTGCAGAGCGGTTCACTTCAGAAATATCATTACACGGAAAACTACAATCTCGGCACCGCAACAATCTGCGAAATTATTGACGATTATGTTGAAACCTATCCCGGCGGCGTCAACATGAAAACTTACTCCGTGCCCGACTGCTCACCTTTGCTCAAAGGCACTGTTGATTATGTTAAATATGAAGTCCCCTGTGACAATGAAACATACTATTTCCTTGCTTCGGGCGTAAAAGTGCCCAAGCTCCGCGAAGAAAGACTTGCTGACGGAAAAGACGGCAAAGTTAATCACGTAAGCATAAAAAGCGGATATGTGATGCCGAAAAACACAATAAATGTTCTTTCCTGCAGTGCCTCAAGCGGAGACACGGTTATCGTGCTTGAAATGAACAGAAATGTTGCATTCAACGCAAAGCTTACAGGTCAGACATACAGCCTTTACAGCGGCAACAAGGACAGACCTGTTGTTGTTTCGTCCCTCAACTGCACGGGACTTGAATTCACATTCAGCGACAC
Source organism: uncultured Clostridia bacterium (assembly GCA_937919155.1). GTDB lineage: Bacteria > Bacillota > Clostridia > Oscillospirales > Acutalibacteraceae > CAG-177. The sequence goes on along the minus strand of CALFPM010000110.1, from coordinate 8,354 downwards.
CGTTGAGGTTCACGGCAACCTTTCGCTCATCAATTCCGTTTGCAAAGCCGGAAATATCTCAACAAATTCATCTGCCTCAACTGCGACCCTTTCTTTCACTCTCACGGAAAGAGGCAAGTTCTACGGTTTCCACTATGAATACGACAAAAACGGAAATCTTGTTATTACAATAAAACACAAGCCCTCATCACTCAGCGGCTACACAATTATGCTTGACCCGGGTCACGGCGGCCTTGATGTGGGCGCAATATGCGCTGTTTCATCCGCAAGCTACGGTTATGAAAAAGATATCAACCTTTCGATTGCATCAAAAGTCAAAGAGCTTCTCGAGGCTGAAGGCGCAAATGTTATCATGACAAGGTCAACGGATAAATGGGTCTGCTATACGGACAGAAACAATTTTGTCCGCGACAGGAACCCCGATATGTTTATTTCAATTCATTGCGATTCAAGCACATCGGCAACAATAACAGGCACATCGGCATATTATTACCGTGCATACTCTCAGCCTCTTGCCAAAGCTATCCACGAAAGCATTGTGAATGCATACAAAACTCAGATATACAAGGATGCTCCCGCGGAAATAACAAACAAAATCAGCAGAGGTGCTAACTTCTATGCATTCAGAGTTGCAAGAGTTGAGGAGTGCCCTGCAATACTTATTGAATACGGCTTTGTTTCGAATCAGGATGAATGCACGGTGCTCCAGACCGCGGCAAACAGAGACATTCTTGCTCAGGCAACCGTGCAGGGCATCAAGAACTATATCAGCGCGAGTTGAGGCGTTTTTCAACATATGAACATATGACATAAGCAGGAACGCTGAGAAAAAACCACGCAATCATAAACTGAGGGCAAATCTGACCCCATACATTCAGCGGTTTGTCCGAATAATCCCACACATTCCATCCGAGTCCCACATTCACTATCATCCCCACGCAGAATTCAAGGCTCGTGATAACGGCAGCACCCAGCAAACATTTGGTGAGAATGTTCATATCTTTGGTTTGGTTGATGTGATTCAGAATCACCAGAACGGTGCCTCCCGTAAGCACCATTGTCCAATGGGTGTATCCCCTTACGGCAACTTCAATAAGACCGTAGGCAACGGCGCCTACGCCGAAGCACATAAAATAATAACCTTTCACTTTCAATCACCAGAATTATAATTTACCAAAGAGGTGTTTTTATGCGGCAGATGACCGCTTTGATAAAACCTGCCTCCTCTGCCTGCAATCTGAAATGCAGCTATTGCTTTTATTGCGATGAGGCAAAGGCAAGGAACGCTGTTCACGGCGCAAAAATGAGCCTTGCCACCGCAGAAAACCTGATAAAAAAGATGTTTGAATTCTGTGGCACAAATTCAACGCTGACCTTTATGTTTCAGGGCGGCGAGCCCTTGCTTGCAGGAACGGAATTCTTTGAAGAATTTGTCAGACTTGCCGAAAAGCATAAAACGGAAGGCAGCCGTATTTACTATTCCCTTCAGACAAACGGAACGCTGATAAACGAAGATTTCTGCAGAATTTTCAAAGAAAACGATTTTCTTGTCGGTGTTTCCATTGACGGGCCGAAGGACAAGCATAACAAAAACCGCTGTGATTCATTTGCAGACGCAATGCAGGGAATAAATCTGCTTAGAAATCACGGAATTCAGTTCAATATTCTTTCGGTCATCACCTCGCAGACAGACGCCGCAGAACTTTTCGATTTCTGCATTCAGAACGGTTTCCGTGATATTCAGCCTATTTACTGCCTCGACCCCCTTGACGGAAGCAAATCCGACTACAGCCTGAGCGCAAAGCAGCTTGCAAGATTCCAGAAAAGGATGTTCAACATCTGGTTTGCCGAAGTATCAAAAGGCAATCATTTCTATGTCCGCGATTTTGATAACCTGCTTTCGCTGATGTCAAGAGGTGTTGCAGAGCAATGCGGTGCAAGCGGCAGATGCAATGCTCAGCTCGTTGTTGAGACTGACGGCACCTGCTATCCCTGCGATTTCTATTGCCTTGATGAATTTGAATGCCTTAACATAAACGAAGCAGACATAAACGATATTCTCCGCTGTGAAGGCTTGCGCAAGTTTTTTGAGCACGATGAACCGAAAAACACTCTCTGCGCAAACTGCAGAGTCAAAACTCTTTGCGGCGGCGGCTGCAAACGGTACAGAACACTTTACAACCAGGTTGAGGGTTACTGTCCCCGAATGGATTTCATTATGCATGCAGTGGAAAAACTGAGAACGATAGGATGATAAAATGAAAAAACCTAATATTATTTTTTATTTTTCAGACCAGCAGAGAGCTGATTCCGCAGGATGTTACGGTCAGAAATTGCCCGTAACTCCCAATCTTGATAAAATGGCGGAGGAAGGCACTCTTTTTGAGAATGCGTTCACCTGTCAGCCTGTCTGCGGACCTATGAGAGCCTGTCTGCAAAGCGGTGTTTATGCTTCGCAGAACGGTTGCTACCGCAACGACATTGCTCTCCCCACGGACAAAAAAGGCATTGCTCACTATCTCACCGATGCAGGCTATGACACCGCTTACATCGGCAAATGGCACCTTGCATCAGACAGCAAACACAGACTCGCCACAAAGCCCACTCCCGTTGAGCGCAGGGGCGGATATGACTACTGGAGAGCCGCAGATATCCTTGAATTCACATCACACGGCTACAACGGCTATATTTTTGACGAGGACTGCAACCGCATTAATTTCAAAGGCTACAGAGCCGATAAAATCAATGATTTCGCAATTGAATATCTCAAGAAAACTCACGATAAACCTTTCTTTATGTTTGTTTCTCAGCTTGAGCCTCATCATCAGAATGACAGACTCCGTTTTGAATCACCCAAGGGACTCAAAAACATGTTCAGAAACTATGAAGTTCCCGGCGACCTCAAAGATACTCTCGGCGACTGGCGTGTGCAGATGCCCTCATACCTCGCCTGCTGCAACAGCGTTGATACCAACTTCGGCAAGCTTATTCAGACTCTCAAAGATGAGGGACTTTATGACAACACAATAATAATATACACTTCCGACCACGGATGCCATTTCCGGACCCGCAACTTTGAATACAAGCGTTCCTGCCACGAAAACAGCATCAAAGTGCCTCTTGTAATCACGGGCGGTGCATTCACGGGCGGCGGCAGAATCAGCGACCTTGTTTCGCTCATTGACCTGCCTGCAACTATTCTTGACCTTGCAGGCGCGGAAATACCCGAACACTTTATGGGCAAAAGTCTGACGGACAAAAAAGGTCACGAAAGCGTATTCATTCAGATTTCGGAAAGTCAGATCGGCAGAGCAGTGCGCACTGACCGCTGGAAATACAGCGTTTCCGCAAAAAATGCGGACAAGGCATTTGCCGATGAATACACAGAAGATTTTCTTTATGACCTGGAGAACGACCCTCACGAAAGAAACAACCTTATCGGCAGCCCCGACCACAAGGATATCAGGCTGGAAATGCGCGGGATTTTGCTTGAACATATGAAAAAAGCAGGAGAACCCGTTCTCACAATCAAGGAGAAAATATAAATGAACCATAAACTCGAGAAAAAGCATCGCTTGCTTGACTTTGACGGCAAGGTGCGTGAACCCGGATGGGCAACCCGCCTCATTGCGGAATACAGTCCATTTGATGTCAAGGCAAACAAATTCCGAATCAAGGAGTGGGACTACTACATAATTCTTGATGACAGCGGTCTTGCGTTTTCAACCGTTATTTCGGACAACCGCTATATGGGCCTTGCAAACGCAACACTTTTCGACATGAACGAAGGCAAGAAATATGATTATGTTGTGCCGCTTATTTTTCCCAACGGCAAACTGAACATGCCCACCCACAGCTCAAAGGGCGATATTTTCTATAAAAACAGCAGAGCAAGTCTTGCCTATTACCACGAGCCGAACTACAGAAGACTTGTCGGACACTACAAAGCCACAAAAATAAGACCTGCACTTGATTTTGACATCAAGCTTCACAAATTCAATAATGACGACACAATGGTCATTGCCACTCCCTGGGTGGAGGATGACAAAGCCTTTTATTACAACCAGAAAATCAACTGTATGCCTGCCGAAGGTTACGTGAATTTCGGTGATAAGCGCATTGAATTCTCCCCTGACAAGAATTTTGCCACTCTTGACTGGGGACGAGGTGTGTGGAAATACGAAAACACCTGGTACTGGAGTTCAGGCAACGGAATGGTCAACGGCAAACGCTTCGGTTTCAACCTTGGTTACGGCTTCGGAAACACATCCGCCGCCAGCGAAAATATGATTTTCTATGACGGCAAGTGCCATAAGCTTGACAGAATCCGTTTTGAAATTCCCGAAAACATTATGCAGCCCTGGAAAATCATCAGCTCTGACGGAAGATTCGATATGGATTTCAAACCTGTTTATAACAACAGTTCTTCATTGAGCGCAGTTGTTATCAGCCGTACCGCTGACCAGGTTTTCGGTAAAATGAGCGGCAAAGCAGTGCTTGATGACGGCACGGTGCTTGAAATAAAAGACCTGCTTATGTTCGCAGAAAAAGTTGTCAATAAAAATTGAAAGGAAGATAAAAATGAAAAAACTTGTTGCAATTCTCCTTACCCTCGCGTTTATTTTTTCGCTTCCCGCAGGCGCATCGGCTCTTTCAAAAGAAGGCGGCATTGAGCCTCTCAAGGAACTTTTTGCACAGAGTGAAGGTCCCGAAGTAAACGGTTTCAGCGTTGACTACAGCTACTTTTCACCCGTCAAAGAAAATGACACTGCAAAGTATCCTCTTGTTGTCTGGCTTCACGGTATGGGTGACGGCAAGGAACCCGGAACTCCCGTCAAAAAAAGCAACATTGCATACTGGGCAAGTGACGAATTTCAGGCACGTTTTGCCCCTGCAGGCGGTGCATTCATTCTTGCCGCACGTTCAAGGGAAGAAATGAACATTTTCTGGGGCAACGAAATGATTGAACCCCTGAGAGCCGCGATTGATGATTTCATTGCAAAAAACAAAGCTAACATTGACCTTAGCCGCATTTATGTTGGCGGTTATTCAATGGGCGGTAAAATGACCCTTAAAATGGCTGTGGCTTACCCCGAAATGTTTGCCGCCGCATTCCCCATCTGTCCTGCCTGGTCACCCTCAGATGAGCTTTGTGCAATGCTTGAAGATATGCCCGTCTGGATCACCTCAAGCACCCGCGATCCTCTTGTCAACTATCATGTGGCGGTTTATCCCACATTTGAAAGAATCACTTCCGCTTCAAATGTTGCTGAAGATTGCAGACTTTCAACTCTCACAAAAGTTTGCTATGAGGACGGCACAAAAACAGGCAGCAGCCACCACGCCTGGTTTGCGGTTAACCATGATTTGTTCACAAATCTTAACGGCGATTATCACAATATGTCAACCGTTAACGGACTTGGCGAGGAAGTGAAACTCGAATATCCAAACGGTATGATAAGCTGGCTCACATCACATACATCTGACTATGACGGCACACCCATTGCAGGCACAGGCAACCTCACACCCGAGCATTCAACAGACAACATCATTCATTTTGACGGTATTCTCGGATTCTTTGAGTTGCTTTTTAACGGACTGTTAATGGCACTCGGCATCAGAAAATAAACAAAAAGCGGAGTTTTCACTCCGCTTTTTTCTTTTATCAGAACAGTTCTTCTTCAATTTTTCCGATGATTTCCGCCGTGCTGCAGGCGGTATTTTTCAATGCGTTTTCACCGAAAGGTGATTTCAGACCTGCACCCTCAATCAATTCATCGAGAGGTATTCCGCCTGTCTTTTTCAGGAATTCAACATACTTTTCAAGAGCATCATCAAAATTCTCTCTTGAAAGTCCGAGGAATCCGAGCGCAACACACTGAGCAATGCAATAATCAATATAATAAAAAGGACTTTCGTAAATATGCATCTGATACTGCCAGCGTGTGCCCTGCTCAAGATAAGGAATACCCTCAAAGGAAAGATATGGTCTGTATTTTGCCTCAAGTTTTCTGTATTCCGCTTTTCTTTCATCGGGAGTCAGGTCAGGATTTTCATAAACAAGGTGTTGGAATTCATCAACAATGGTGCCGTAAGGAATAAATGAAAACGCATCAACAATGTGCTTGTAGCGGTATTTATCCGTGCTTGAGCCAAAGAAATCGTCCATATATTTATGGCAGAGGAATTCCATGCTCATGCTGTGGCACTCGTGAGTTTCCATGCCCGTGGGATAGTCAGGCTCAGCATATCTGAACATATAATCCGCCGCAAGAGCGTGACCGAATTCATGAGTGATAACATCAATATCTCCGCTTGTGCCGTTGAAGTTTGCAAGGATGAACGGCTGCTTATATTTTGCAAATGTGGTGCAGTAACCGCCGCCGAATTTGCCGTCACGGGCTTCAACATCAAAGGCTTCGGCATCCATCATTCTCTGCATAAAGTCACCGATTTCAAGCTTCATATCGTTATACATTTTGAGTGCGTTTTCAAAGATTACGGGAGTATCAATGACAGGTCGGGGCATTTCACCCGTAACACTGATTGAATCGTCATAGTACATAATCTTGTCAAGACCAAGACGGTTTCTGATGCGTTCTTTGAGTTGAGCAACGGCGGGTACGATATCGGTTTCAACGCTCTTTCTGAATGCGGCAACCATTTTTTCGTCATAGTCTACCCTGCCCATTCTGTAATAGCCCAGTTCAACGAAATTTTTGTAGCCGAGTTTGCGGGCAATCTGTGTTCTGATTTTAACAAGACCGTCAAATATTTCGTCAAAAGTTCCTGCATTTGCCTCCATTGTTTTGCCGATAGCCTCTGCGGCTTTTCTGCGGATATCACGGCTGTCATCTTCAAGCTTACCCCTCAAAACGGAAAGGGGCATTTTTTCGCCCTCAAACTCAAATGCAAGTTCACCCATAAACTTTGAGTAGCGTGTGACAAGCGCATTTTCAGCCTGCAAATCTTCAATAACTTCGGGGGAGAAAGTTTTGAGTGACATCTCAAATCCCTTGAAAACTCTGGGATTTATAAGCTTTTCAGCCTCTGCTCTGTAAGGTGAGTCAAGCATCGCCTTTTTGTATTCATTCTCAATCTCGGAGAAAAGCGGCATAGCGTTGTCATAATAATCCATCTCTGCATTGTAGAATTCATCCCTTGTGTTGAGGGTAAAACGGCAGTTTGCAAGGGATGCGGCGGTATCAATCTCTTCGCTTATCTTGTTATATTCATCCCTCGCCGCTTTCAAATCCTCTGCGCTTTTCGCCGCTTTGATTTTTTCAATTATCTTTTCTGCCTGCTCTTTGAATTCCTCAACGGAAATTCTCTGATACGGCATCTCGGAAACTTTCATTGTATCTCTCCTTTTGTTGGTTTTTAACAGTTATAGTATACTATGGACAAGCTGATAAATACAACAACAAAATTTAATGATGCTTTATAACATCAACAATTCAAAATCATACTTGCGGTTTTGTGTACGATTTTGAACATATACAGCGCATATTGCCTATTGATATTTATTCTTAAAAATAATAAAATTCAATTATATACTGATAGGAGGAATTAAAAATGGCAAAAATAATTTCTATACCCCTGGCGATAATTATGAGCATTCTTTCTCTGTTTTTCCCCGGAAAAACAGAAGCACCGGACAAATCACAGTGGAACACAAACTACCCCTATGTTTTCGTTCACGGTCTTATGGGTTGGGGTGAATATGACGCTCAATATAAACTGATGCCGTACTGGGGAATGTTTGGCGGAGAGCTGCTCGGCAAGCTCGAAAAAAACGGTTATGAATGCCACGGTGCATCGGTTTCCGGCACTGCAAGTGCATGGGACAGAGCCTGCGAGCTTTATGCACAGCTTACAGGCACCGTAACAGACTACGGCAAGGCGCACAGCGAGCGCTGCGGCCACGAAAGATACGGCAAGGATTTCACGGGTAACGCACTTATTGAAAAGTGGGATGCCGAAAACAAAATCAACCTGCTCGGTCACTCATTCGGCGGCGCAACGATACGTGTATTTGCTTCCCTTATGGCTACGGGTAACGAGGCAGAAATCAACGCTACCGACCCTGGCGATATTTCACCGTTTTTCACCGGTGGTAAAGAAGACGTTCAGAACACCGGTAAAGATCAAAATCATCATCAGCGGTTTCATACCGCGGACCAATGCTTTCAGCGGAATATGGGATACTGCTACAGTCAGCACCAAAAAAACAAACATCACACTGTAGGAAATCCAGCTTACTGCCAAAAACAGCGCAACAATAAAAACGATCAAAAAAATCAGCTTAGTTCTGGGGTCCAGCTTGTGAATCACAGAATTTCCCGGGAAATACT
>CALFPM010000109.1 GCA_937919155.1 uncultured Clostridia bacterium | reverse complement strand
TTTGCTGTTGGTTCTTTTGCCGCTTATTATATTTTCGGGCGTTATTGCATTTGGACTTATTAAATTTCCGAAAATTTGCATAAAAGCTTTTAAAGTATTCGGTGTATTTATCAATACATTGATTATAATTGGACTGGCCCTCGGTATTGTAAGATTTTTATCAGGAATCGAAATCATAAAAGGACTTACAACAATCGAAGAAGGCGCGGCTATCTGCCTTAATGCGGCGATTGTTTTGTCGGGATCTTTTCCGTTTATGATGAACATAGGAATACCGGAGTCGGTTACTATCTTTGCGGCGTTGAGCTTTGCTTTACCGATAACGTTGTTTTCAAGTCTTAAAGGAACTGCAACTCTTTTGAGATGCATACCGATAAGTGTTGTTCCGATGTCGATTCCCGCATCTGCTTTGATTTCTTCAACTGCAACGGGATTGTTCATTGTGTGCCAGGCGGCAGTTGCAAATGAACCTCCTGCACGGGGATGGGGAACAACATAAACTCTTTCAAGACCAAGCATATCGGCTTTGCTTTTCTCAATGATAAGTGCCCTGTTGAGATGTTCGCAGCACTGAGCGGCAATGAATATTCCTTTTTCGGAGAAAGCTGCGTTGAGTCCGTTGAATATTTCATGAGCAATATCAACGGTGCCGCTTGTGCCAATCTTTTCCCCGATAACTTCGCTTGTGGAACAACCGATAACAACAACATCACCGTTGCCGATTTCCGATTTTTCTGCAAGTTCAATTGCGGCTGAATATGCCTGATTATAAATTGTGTTCATTTTGTTTTATCCTTTGTTAAAAATTTTTGAAAGAGTTTTGCTTCGCTTTATTGCGGCGTCAAGAGCAGTGCTTAATGCAAAGGCGGCAACAATTCCTGCGATACCCTGAATTATGTTAGGGATAACACTGCCTGCTGCACCTGTTCCGTATTTAAGGATAACCGCTTCATAAGCAAAATATCCGATAACCATTACAGCTTCAGCTGTCAATGCTCCGATGATTTTGGCGATGACAGTTGATTTTTTGCTCAGTGTTCTGAAAATCAGGCAGGCAAAAATTGCCATAAGAGCTTTGATAACAAATGTTGCAGGTGCATACTGAGAATATCCTGCGAGCATATCGGCAAGCGCTGAACCCAGACCTGCGGCAACAGCTCCGTAGCCGTAACCTAAGTAAATTCCTGCAATCAGCACAAAACAGTCACCGAGGTTAACATATCCGCCGGTAGCAGGTGACGGAATCTGAACGATGAATGTTGCAACGCAGATTATTGCCGTGAAAAGTGCGGCAACAACCGTTTGAGTAATCTTCTGAAATTTCATTATATCCTCTCCTTTATATTTATCTAAAAGTATAATTCAAACAAGAATTAATTTCAAGAGTTGTTTTCTTGTTATTTTCACCATAAATATGCCTTGTTTATCTTGAAAAAATAGTGTCTATGTGATATAAAGTATATAAAAAGTAAATCTACCGAGGAGGATATTATGAAAATAAAAGCATATCACAAAGACCTTGGCAGTCTTCATATCGGCTGCGAAAAACCCAGAGCATATTTTATTCCTTATCACAGTGAAAATGCCGCATTTGAGGCAGACAGAGAAAAATCTGAATTTTATACAAGTCTTTGCGGTGAGTGGAATTTTAAATTTTACAACTCATTTGAGGATATCGGCGAGGATTTTCTCAAAGTGAATTTTGACGATACAATTCCCGTGCCCAAGTGCTGGCAGACTCAGCTCGGCAAAGGTTATGATGTGCCTCTTTACAGTAATCTTTTTTATCCTTTCCCTCTTGATCCGCCTTTTGTTCCTGACGAAAATCCCGCAGGTCATTATAACAGAAAAATCAATATTGAAAAGAAAGACGGAAAAAGCTATTTCATTAACTTTGAGGGCGTTGCATCCTGCTTCTATCTTTATGTTAACGGTCAGTTTGCCGCTTACAGCCAGGTAAGCCACTGCACAAGTGAAATCGATATCACGGATAAGCTTATGAACGGCGAAAACACAATTGATGTTGTTGTTGTCAAATGGTGTGACGGCAGTTACCTTGAAGACCAGGATTTCTTCCGCCTTTCCGGTATTTTCAGAGAGGTTTATATTCTCGAAAGAAGCAGTGCAATAAAGGATGTTTATGTTAAGACGAGCCTTGCTGATGACCTTCTTTCAGGCAGAATAACAGCGGATGTAATCGGAACTTCTGATTTCGGTTACAAGCTTGTTTCACCTTGCGGATGTGTTGTTGCAGAAGGCAGGGGAGATATGGATATCGCGCTTGAAAATCCTGCACTCTGGAGCAGTGAAAAGCCTTTGCTTTACACTCTCGTTATTGATTGCAACGGCGAATACATACCCTTTAAGGTCGGTTTCAAACGCATTGATTTCAGAGGCAATGTCGCTTATGTGAACAATCAGCCTGTCAAGCTTTACGGCGTTAACCGCCACGATTCAAATCCAGAAACAGGTTATTACTGTGACCTTGCTCATATGATTGATGATATTCACATCATTATGAAAGGTAACTGCAACTGTGTCCGCACATCTCATTATCCCAATGACCCCCGTTTCCTTGAGCTTTGCGATGAATACGGTCTTATGGTTGTTGATGAAGCGGATATTGAAACTCACGGAATGGGATTTGAATATCGCGACACATGGGATTGGATGAGATGGTCAAAGCTTTCCATTGACGATGAATGGGAGCCTGCTTATGTTGACAGAGCAGAGCGTCTCTTTGAGCGTGATAAAAACCATGCTTGTGTTATTATGTGGTCACTCGGCAATGAATCAGGTTGCGGTAAAAACCACAGAGCAATGGGCAAATACATAAAGAGCCGTGACCCCAAGGCAATTATTCACTACGAAAATGCTCATCTTGAGTTCAAGGCAGTTCCTGTTGGTGAAAACTACAGCGACATTTCCGATGTTGAGAGCCGTATGTATGCTCCTCTTGAATATACCGCTGAATACTGTGAAAACAAGAATTCCAAGAAGCCTTTCTATTTCTGCGAATTCTGTTGTTCAATGTCAACGGGTAATATTCATGCTCACTGTGATTGGTTCAGAAAATACCCTGCAATCTGGGGTGGTTGTTTCTGGGAGCTTACCGACCACTCAATTGCGGTTAACGGTGGCAAAGGCTACCGTTACGGCGGTGACTTCGGTGATTTCCCCCACAACAGTGTATGTTGTATTGACGGCGTTGTTTTTGCAGACAGAACACTTCGCCCCGGTTTTGCGGATATGAAGAAAGGCTATGAACCTTTTGAAGTTAAATATGATGGCGGTAAAGTCAGCATATTCAACCGCAGATATTTTGAGAATCTTTCCGATATGTATGTTGAATGGGCACTTGAAGTTAACGGAGAAAGTGTGCTCAGCGGCAGAATTGATGATACTGATATTGCTCCTCAGAGCGCAAAGGAATACAAACTCTTTGACAGTGCGCCTGTAAGCGGTTGTTGCTACCTGACCCTTAAATTCCGCAATAAGGCGGCAACAAAATGGGCAGAGGCAGGCTATGAAACAGGCTTTGCACAGTTTGACTTATCAGCAGAAACAGAAAAAGCATCAATTGCATCTGCTATCCCTGCAGTTGATGAGGGAGACAGATTTGTTAAGATTGAAAGCGGCAATATCTGCTACACATTTGATAAACCCTACGGCAGGATTTCATCGGTTATCTGCGGCGGCAAGGAAATGATTTCTCAGCCTGTTCAGATAGAAATCTGGAAGTCACACGGCTACAATCAGCTTGGTGATGCGGATGACAGAAGAAGTGCTGCAATGCAGGCTGCAGTGCAGAAGACATATTCAGTTGTTGTTTCAGCAGAAAAAGATTGCGTAAAGATTACCTGTGCAGTTTCAATCGGCGGCCCCGCAGTTGTGCCCATTATGAAGGGCGAAATTGTTTATAAATTCTACGGTGACGGCAGTGCGGTTATGGGCTTTAACGGCGAATTCAGACCTCTGCTTGCGGAGATGGATATGCGTCTGCCCAGATTCGGTTTCCGCTTTGCAGTCAAGGGTGGATGCGAGAATATGGAATACTTCGGCAAAGGCCCTGTTGAAACCTATTCAGACCGCCATCTCGGTGCATATTACGGAAAGTTCAACACAACTGCAACAGAGAACTTTGTTCCCTATGTAAGACCTATCGAAAACGGCTCACATTTCGGCACAAAGTACGGCGTAGTAAGCAACGATAAGGGCGAGGGTATGATTTTTGCTCCCGTTACGGAAAGCACTTTCTGCTTCAATGCAAGCCATTTCACTCCTCATATGCTTGAAGATACAATGCACAATGATGAGCTTGTTCCTCTTGAAGATACAATGGTTTACACCGATTACAAAATTGATGCAAGAAGCGGTCACGGCATTTATGACGAGCTTGAACCCGAGCGCAAGTGGGGATTTGAGCCCTTTGAATTTGCCGTTGCATTCAAGCCTTTTGACGGCGGAATCAATCCCTTTGATTTCATCGGTGAAAAAAGATAAATGCTGAAATTTGAGATTGATAATAAATCATCCTGGGAAAAAATAAAAGAAAGCACCTTGCCCGTTGTGGTTTACGGAATGGGCAATGGTGCTGACAAGGTTATTGATGAATTCAACCGACTTGAAATTCCCGTTATGGGTGTTACCGCAAGCGATGATTTTGTGAGAGGGCAGAGTTTCAGAGGTTTTACCGTTAAAAAACTGAGCGAATTTGACGGCGAATTCATTCTTGCAATAGCCTTTGCAACCTGCATTCCCGAGGTGATGAATAACATTTATTCACTTTGCGATAAATACAGAGTGCTTGTGCCTTGCGTACCTGTTTTCGGTGATGAAATATTCAACCGTGAATTTATTGAAACCAATACAGAGAAAATCAATGCCGCTTATGACCTTTTTGAAGATGAATCAAAAGAGATTTTTGCAGGCTGTGTGAACTTTATGTTTGGCGGTGAACTTGACGTTCTCCGCAGCATCACAAGCGAAAAAGACGAAATCTTCCGCGGTGTGTTCAGAATGGGCAAGAACCAAAGCTTCCTTGATCTGGGCGCATACAGAGGAGATACGGTTGAGGAATTTCTGCATTACTGCGGCGGTGACTACGGCGAGATTATCGCTCTTGAACCCGACAGAAGAACATTTAAAAAGCTTTGCGCTTATCTTGAAAATGTTCCCCGTTCAACGGCATTGCAAAAGGCGATTTACAGCGAAAGCAGAGACCTTATATTCAGCAGTAAAGCGGGCAGACAGTCAACAATTTCGGATAAGGGCGAGCAGATTGAGGCAACAACCGTTGACGAAATCTGCAAAGGTAAAAACACAACTTATATCAAAATGGATGTTGAGGGCGCTGAATCAGCCGCCCTTGACGGAGCAGGGGAAACTCTGAAAAAACAAAAGCCGAAGCTCAATATTGCACTTTATCACAAAAGTGCCGATATATTTGAACTTCCGCTTAAGATTGCACAAATTAATCCTGAATATAAGTTTTATCTCCGCCGTCATCCCTATATTCCCTGCTGGGATATGAATTTGTATTGTGTTCAGGAGGAATAACAATGCGTAACGATGAAATGTACTTGCAACTTTATTTAATCCGCCACGGGGAAAGTATGGGAAATGTTGACCCCTACGGTGATTTTGACAGAGTGAATCCGCCGCTTACACAACACGGTGAGGCGCAGGCAAAGGCACTCGGCAAACGCTTTGCTGCTCTTGATAATTACACCCTTTACGCAAGTCCTCTTGACAGAGCAATGAAAACCGCAATGAACATTTCAGACGAAATGATAATTGATGCGGATTTGCTTGAATGGGGAGTAAGACAGACGGAAAGCGGCTTTGAGGATTTCAGCGAAAGTGCGGAAGAATGCTATGCCAGAGCGCGAAGAGTTATCGAAAAGCTCAGATCAAAGCATCATAATCACGAAAATGTGATTGTTGTTGCTCACGGAATGTTCCTCAATCAGCTCATAAAAGCGGCGCTGAATATCCCGAGCGATGCAATGCGTCTTTCGGTTTATAACGCCTCTGTCACAAAGATAAACTTCTGCGAAAATGAGCCGCCAAAGCTCGCTTTGCAGAACGATGTGTCACATCTGAAAGAAACAGACGGCGAAAAGCTGTTCTGGATGTAAAAAATAATGCCTCCGAAACCATTTGGCTTCGGAGGTTGTTTTTTTATAATTTTATCATCTGTAAATCCTTGCAGATTTTGTCAAGTGTCTTTTCGTCAAGATTTTCGTTTCCGTCAATTGTTACGGTGAAATAAGCGGAAACAAACTCGGAAAGGGGATAAATAACATTGAGAGATGTAACATTTGTATCAGGTCTGATTTCATATGTTATTGCATATGTAACATCCTTGTATTCGTGCTTTACACCCTTTGTGATGTCATCGTCACCGAAACTCATTGAAAGTCCGCTGATTACGGTTGCAACATTGTCGTTGTGAACTCTTATATGAGCGTTAATATTTTTATAAGTAAATCCGCTTTTGCCCTCAACTTCATTTTCAAGGCTGTATGCAACCGTGTTATCCATAACGGTGAATTTGATTTCATCGGTGTTTGTATAATCTTCAAAGAGTGCGGGCAGATATCTCATATTATCGGGTATCTGTGAGTTTGTCTGCTCAATGTGATTTCTGAAGTAATCGGTGTTGTTTGTTGTGCTGCAGGATGCAAGCATAACCGCACAAAGAATAATGCAAATTATTGTTTTAAAAATCTTCATCTTCTTCACCTCAGGGCATATAAGGATTGTCTTCGTATGCATAATCTTCAGGCATAATGAACGGACGGAAATAATTGATTGTGTAGTCAATTCCCCACTGTCCTTTTTTGCCCTGCCAATAATGTGAATGAGGCTCAATTGAGAGCATGCCGTTGTAATCCTTTGTGTAAAGAATGTCCATTGCGGCACCCCAGTTTATGCAGTCCATTCCTGCAGGAGCATCATCGTAAACATCATTGTCGAAGTAAACACAGCCTTTGAGATGGAAGTGATAAAATCTGTGACCCCAATCACGCATTTCTGCAAGGTAGTTGCCGTTATCATAAATGCAATGTGAAATGTCGTATTTGATTCCCAGTTCAGGCAATGCAGAAAGAACAACTTCCCATACCTTGGGCTCAACAACAAAGTTTTCCCAGCGGCAGTTATAAACGGCAATTTTAACGCCCTTGTCTTTGGCAAATTCAATCAGTTTGCCGAGATAATCAATGGCTATGTTGCAGTTTTCATAAAAGCTTTTGCCGTCAACATAGTTGACACCGCAGTTATAAACAGGGCATCCGATAATCGAAGCGGCTTCGATTACATTTTTGTCTGCCTGAAGAGCTTCGGGGATGATTTCGCCGTTTTCGTCAATACGGGTCATGCCCCATCTGCCCATTGAGCCGACAGTTACGCCGTATTTTTCGCTGTAACCTCTGATATCATTTGCCTGAGCAAGAAATTCTGCTGAATCATAGTTGTGATTAACGCAGAATTCAACTGCTTCAAGACCTTTGTCGTGAACATATTTGATGCAGCCTTCGCTCCATCCGTTTATTATTCCGAGTTTCATATTATCATTCCTTTCCGATAATGACTGTGTTTTTTTCAATGAGTTCAACGGGATGGTAGGATAGCTTTGATTTTCTCAGGCCTTCATCACCGCAGTCTTCCTCACGGTTAACATATTTAACTTCATCGCTGTCGGCGTACATACGCAGAAACTGATTGGTCAGCATCTGATATGCTCCCGCATACGAAATATCTGCCTTTTCGATGTGACTGAAAATTGTGTCTCCGAAAGTTTCGCCAATGGAATAAGCAATGATTTTGCCTCCGACTTTCAATGCGCCGCCCTGCATGCCGTATGCAGCGTAATTCTCAAGAACTTCAATGCACATTTTCAGTTCAAGCATTGCACTTTCGTCTTTTTCGGAGCCGAATGTAAAATCCTTTGTGAATTGAATAAGCTCAGGAATATTTTTTTCGGTTATTTCCTCAAAATACCAGTCGGTATAAAGCTTTTTGAATTTATTGATGTGATTTCTGGGAGTACCGTATTTTCTGCCTGCAAGGTTGAGCATCGCATCTTTTTCGTAAAGATAATCAAACCAATCTCTGTCCGCTTCTGCGGTGATTTTGCCGAAACGCTTTTCAAGTGCAGTCAATTCGTTTTTGTTGACAGAGCAAAAAACAAGGGAGATATCAAGCTCACGGCAATGCAATTCGAGTGCGTCAAATGCAGCATCAACATTTCTCCCGAGAGGGAATGAAAAGCAAAGACTGCCGCCAAAGTTTGCGGACATAACGAGCGTTCCGTCAATAACGGCAAAACAGTTTTCAAAGTAGTTTCGCCACATTGCGGTTGCGCCGGCAGATCTGTCGCACTGTCTTGACGGATAGGCGGAAAAGAATGCCTTAAGAACAGGGATATCCGCAAGTTCGATTTTTTTGAAGTTAATCATATTTCCTCTTTTGACATTTTTATTTTCTGAATTATTATACCACCGAGTAACCGTGATGTAAATATAATAAATTGTTAATTTTCTGTTGCATATGTTTTCTGTTTCTGTTATATTATAAACAATAATTTATTGATTTGAGGTGCCCGTATGATAAAGCCTTATAAGCTTAAATCACATTTGTGCAGATTCTGCACCTTCTATTCTGCAGGAGATGAGAAAATACCTGCCGCTCTTTTGAATTATAAAAATGAGAAACCTGATCTTGAAGGTTTTGCTTATCCTTTGCCTTCAAAGAAAAGTGATTACACCTGCTGCGCAAAAACAGGTGATATTGAATGGTACGGTGCGTCAAACGGTCTTACCCGTTACGATGCCTCCTCTGAGCGCGAAGAAGACATTGTTATGTATTTCAGCGCTCCCAGAGATTTGCTCGATAATAATATCAGGGCAATTATGCCTGACGGAGAAAACGTCTGGGTGCTCACCGATACAGGCGCTGCATATATCGAAATGAGAATGGTCAGCGCCGAAGAGAAGGCGGACATTCTTCTTGCGGAAACACTTAAATATGTTGACCGCAGAGGTATGATAAGCCAGAAATATCTTTTTGAAGGCAGAAATCTTGATTCAATCAAGCCTTACGGACATTCGGATAATGACGGCACATTCACAGGCAACTTTGCTTTCGGAGAAATGTATCGTTATGCAACATTCAAACGCGAAAAAGGCGAGGATCATCCCGACACAGTTAAGGCAAGAGCAGTTGCAACAAGAGCAGTTGAAGCCTGCCTTCTTCTTCTTCATATTCACAGCAGAGGTGACGGATTTGCCGCAAGAACATATCTTTGCGCTGATGAACCTGTGCCTGATGACGGACTTTTCCTGAGAATCACTGACGGTAAGGCAACCTGTCTCAAGACCACCGATTCGGAAAAGAGGGGAGTTACAGGCGCGGTTATTGATGCATCCGCCCCCATTCCTGAAAGACTTGCAAAGCTCTATACAGAAAAGGGTTACACAATAAATGACATCATTTACAAAGCTGATACAAGCAGTGACGAAATAACACATCATTTTATCAATCTTCTCACAGCTCACGAAATTCTGGGCGATGATGCTGAACTTGATGAAATTATTGTTGAATCAACAAAGAGATTGATGATGCACATTATTGACCACGGCTATGAGCTCCACGATTTCACGGGAAAAGCCACAACATGGGCAAAATGGAGCGTAAGCTATTTCAACACCGAATTCGGTTGGGTTGACGGCACTCTCAATTCCGCTCAGCTTCTTATGTATCTGCTCGTAACAATGAAAGTTACGGGTGAAGAAGGTGTATGGCGCGAGCAATATGACCGTCTTGTCAATGAGCTTGGATATGCAGACAGAACAGAAAAGCATTTTGACAGACTTTATCAGGCAAGCCTTTCAATGGGATTCGATTATTTTGAGGATATTATGTACGGAGACCATATGCTTGCAACTCTTGCTTATTTCGGTATATGCACTCTCGAAAAAGATGAAAAACTTCTTGCAAAGTACAGAAAAGGTTACAAGGCATGGAGAACATCCATGGAAAGAGAGCATAACCCCGGTTATGACCTTCTTTATGCTGTTGCCTGTCCCGATGAGGAAGTTGACCTTGACCGCCACGCTGAGTGGTTCTACAGAACAAATGCAAGCAGACTTGCGGCAGGTGTTTCGCTTAAAGGCAGACACGATGTTCCCGTCAAAAAGCTTCGCGCAGGTGCAGAGGAAATCTCAACACTTCTTCCTCCTGACGAAAGATTTATTTCAAAATATGACCGTAATCCTTATGACTACAAAAACGAGGATTCAGGCGGAATAATGTGCGTTGAAAGCTGCTATGTTTATACGCTTGCTTATTGGTTCGGCAGATACTACGGATTCTTTGAATAATGAGGTGCAGATATGAATAACAAAATACATATTATCAGCAATGCTCATCTTGACCCCATCTGGCTCTGGAGATGGCAGGAGGGTTGCGGTGAAGTGCTTCAGACTTTCCGCAGTGCTGTTGAAAGAATTAAAGAGTATAAGGGTATGATTTTTACCTGTTCATCCGCTTCATATTACAAATGGGTTGAGGAGATTGACCCTGAGCTTTTTGCGGAGATCAAAAAACTTGTCAAAAAAGGCAAGTGGGTGCCTGTTAACGGTTGGTGGGTTCAGCCTGATTGCAACATGCCTTCGGCAGAGAGCTTTGCCCGTCAGGCACTTTATAGCCAGCTTTATTATTATGAAAAGTTCGGTGAAATCTGCAAAACAGGCTACAATGTTGATTCATTCGGTCACAATGCAATGCTTCCTCAGCTTCTCAATAACGGCGGTATGCGCTGTTATGTTATGATGCGTCCCGGCATGAATGAAAACGCTGAAATACCCGAAAATCTTTTCTGGTGGGACAGCCCTGACGGCTCAAGAGTTCTTACATACAGAATTCCTTACAGCTACGGTGTTAACGGCAAGAATGACATTGACAGAGAACTTCCTTTGCTTAAGGAACGCGTTCAGAACACAGGTCACGGAATGATGTTCTTCTTCGGTGTTGGTAACCACGGCGGAGGACCCACAAAGGGTGATCTTGATTATCTCCTTGAACTCAAGAAAGACGGATATGAAGAACTTGAATATTCAAGTCCTGATGAATATTTTTCAGAAATGTGTGCCGACAGACTTGATCTTCCTGTGTGGAGCGATGAGATGCAGCACCACGCAAGCGGTTGCTATTCGGCAACATCAATGGTGAAACAGCTTAACAGAAAGGCTGAATACTGGCTTGCCAATGCAGAAAAGTGGAACACTGTTTCTGCAAAAATTTCAGACCTTCCCAAGGCAACCGAGGATTTCGGCAAAGCGTGGCAGGAAGTGTGCTTCAATCAGTTCCATGATATCCTTTGCGGATGCTCCATTATGGAGGCATATGACGATGTCCGCGATTCAATGGGATACGCAATGAAAATTGCTGCAAACGAAGAAAATAAGGCAATGCTTAAGATTGCTCAGCAGGTTGATACATGGCTTGACGGTGTTACGGATGCTCAGTCATCAATTGCACGCCACCATTGCCGCAACCTTAAGTTCCCCAGACCTGTTATTGTTTTTAACCCCAATTCATTTGAGGTTGAAACACCTGTAAGAACATACCATCCTTCAAGAAAGGTTGAGGATTCCAACGGCAACGAGGTTCTTTTCCAGAATGTCCGCTCGTCCCGTTCAAACGATTCTCACCTTGACACAGTGTTCAATGCAAAGGTTCCTGCTCTCGGCTACGCGACCTATTGGCTCTGGCACGAGGATTCCGAATATACAGAAAGAAGCGCTGTTAACGGCGGCCTTTCTGCAGACGGTCTCACAATTGAGAATAAGTATCTCAAGGTTACTTTTGACGGTGAAACAGGCGGCATAAAGAGCCTTGTTTCAAAGGCAGACGGCACCGAATTTGTTGGCGGAGATTTCTGCGTGCCTACCGTTGTTGATAATTCAAAACCCGACACATGGGCACACAATATTTTCAGATTTGATGAAACTCTGGGCAAAATGAGCCTTAAGTCAATCGAACTCGTTGAATGCGGTGCGCTCAGGGCTGTTATGCGTGTGAAGCATACATACGGCGGCTCATATCTGACACAGGATTTCATTCTTGCGGCAGAAAGCAAGCACATCAGAGTCAAGTGCAAAGTTCTTTGGCAGGAGCCTCTGACCATTCTCAAAATGCCTGTAACGGTTGACGGTGAAAATCCGATTTCAACCTATGAAATTCCTGCGGGATATATCAAGCGTCCCTGCAACGGCGAAGAAGAGCCTGCTCTCACTTGGGGTGATATCACCGCAGGCGGCGAAAACCGTAAGGGTGTTGCGATTATCAGCAATGCAAAATACAGCTATGATTGCCTTGATAACACACTCAGGCTTACTATGCTCAGAAACTCAATTTTTGCCGACCATTATTCGGACAGACCTGCTGCTGATTTCAATTATTGTGACGAAGGTATTCACAGATTTGAATACGCGGTTTATCCTCATGTCGGTGAAGCGGAGGATAGCGGAATACAGAAGCTTGCAACTGTTTTCAATTCAAAGCTTGTTGCTGTTCCCGTGAGCTATCACAAGGGCGAAATGCCCCGCGAAAAGAGCTTCATCAGCATCAACAAACCCAATATCCGTCTTGAAGCATTCAAATTCTGCGAGGATGGATCGGGCGATATTGTTATGCGCCTTTGCGAAACTGACGGCAAGCCTGTTAAGGCGGCAATTGTGTGTGATATTGCCGAGGCAGGATTCTATGCCGATTTCAGAAAGTTTGAAGTCAAAACTTTCAGAATTGACAGCGAGGGTTATGTAACAGAAACAAACTACCTTGAAGGTATAGTTGAAGAATAACTTTTCAGCCCGGATTCATAAGAGTTCGGGCTGATTAAATAATAAGGTGGTGGAAATATGCCTTGGATATGGCTTGATGAAAAAAAATATTCAGGATTTCAGCGTAACCAATATAATATCCTTTACGACTGTGAAAACAAGAATACGGAAAAATATGAATATGCCGTTGCGGATATATCTAAGAAATTTTGCTTTGAAAAAGCTGTAAAAAAAATAAAAGTCCGTGTAAGTGCAGACAATACATATATACTCAGGATAAATGATGAAGTTAAGGGTATCGGTCCTGCATCATCCGGCGGTGATTTTCTGTGTACAGGCAAAACGCCTAAGCATTATGCCGATATTTATGAATTCGATTTTTCGGACAAGTTTACTGATAAATTGGAAATATCTGCAAAGGTCAGTCTTCAACCTGAAGTTCTGACGAATTATTCAAGAGGCCACGGCGGATTTTATTTTTCGGGAACAGTGACTTTTGAAGACGGAACATATGATAACATCGAAACCGATTCAACCTGGTTCGCTATTCCCGATACGGCATATAGCGGGTTCAGAAGCTATAACTCTGGAGATAACAGAAAACCAACTTGCACTAACGCCTGTGAAATTAAAGATATCTGGCATTTGGAGGATTCTTATATTCCGGCGAGAACACTCAATAAAGTCTTTGAAAGAGAAGTGAAAATAGGAGCTGAAAAAACAGAAACTTTTGAACTTGAACTCGATAAAATTTACGGTGTTCATCCTGTGTTAAGTTCTGACGGAATGTGCAAAATCACGCTGAAAACGTGTGAATTAAAGGGGCAGGAAGAAACCGAAGAAAAAGTTGTTTTCGGCAATGAGAATGAGATATATTTTTCTTTTCGTATGCACAGTGCAGGTATGGCTACACTTGTTGTTGAAAATACAGACAAAGTTGATATCAATGTTAAACTGGTGTTTATTGCACCGTGGTATCCCATAGAAACGGAAGGCAGTTTCAAAACAAGTAATAAAGATTTAAATAAAATTTATGATGTTTGCAAGCATACCCTGAAAATCTGCCGACAGTCATTGCATCTTGACAGCACAAAGCATCAGGAACTTCTCGCGTGTACGGGAGATTACAACATTGAAAGCCTTA
Organism: uncultured Clostridia bacterium; assembly: GCA_937919155.1. GTDB lineage: Bacteria > Bacillota > Clostridia > Oscillospirales > Acutalibacteraceae > CAG-177. The sequence goes on along the minus strand of CALFPM010000109.1, from coordinate 573 downwards.
TGACAATGTTTTGCTACGGCGATATGCGTCTTGCGGAATTTGATCTTATGCGTACAGCTGATTGGCTTGTTGCCAATAACGGTGTGATGTTTCATACAACTTACAGTCTGATATGGGTGCAGATGCTTCATGATGTTTACATTATAAGCGGCAGAAAAGAGCTTTTGCAGTATTGCCGAAAAGCTCTTGAAGCCCTGCTTGCAAGATTTGAAAGTTATTTAGGAGAAAACGGTGTTATTGATAATCCGCCTGATTTTATGTTCGTTGATTGGACGGTTATTGACGGTTTTTCAATGCATCATCCTCCGAAAGCACTGGGACAGACTGTTCTTAATTGTTTCTATTACAATGCTCTTTTTCACGCCGAGAAAATATATTCATACATGGATGAAACGCTTATCGCCGAGGAATTGAAAAACAAATCATCTGTTTTTAAGAAACGTTTCAATGAAGTGTTTTTTGATGAAGACAGAAAACTTTATTTTGACGGTCTCGGTACTCCTTACGGCGGAGAAAAGCATTATCATCCTGCTAATGTTAACAAAAAATATTTTTCAAAATATCCTAATATTC
>CALFPM010000108.1 GCA_937919155.1 uncultured Clostridia bacterium | reverse complement strand
CTTTGACATAAAAATATGCACCTACAAAAGTGTCTAACTTTTGGGGTGCATATCATTGTTCCCTGCCTTAATTATTTCATCATAATTCAACCAATTCGTCCAAATCACAAAAATCACCTTCATATCTGTTATGAAGGTTCTTTTCCTTGCTCTGATTAACTGCAAAAACCTGATTTTTCGAATAAAGAATTGCGATTTTAATGTTTTTATCAATATTTTCTGTAAAGTATTTTTTTATCTTTTTGTAGCGTGAATCTTGAATTTTGAAAATTTCGGGAATTTGCACCGATGAAGAACAGCAGAGCAAATCACAAATGATTTTTTCCCTCAAAACCACCTTGTCACATTTATCGGAAAAGAAATTATAAAGGTGTTCCGCATAGTCACAAAGCGGCATTTTGTTTCCGTTTACAGAATTTCCGAATTCATTGAAAAGGTCAAACGGTGAAATGCCGACTTCTTCTGTGAGATACTCAAGAGTAAACAAAAAACGACCGCTGTTATAAAGCCTGTCAACCGCATCTTCACAGTTTTTCAGCATCTTTATCTCGTCAGACGAAAGCCACGGGGTTGATGTCACTTCATACGGAGGCTCTTCGGAAAATGTGCATGGATATTTTTCTTTGTTTTCACGCATATCCGCACCGTGAAGAAGCTTCAAAAACCCCATTTGCAACATATGTGCTTTCAATGAATAACCAATGTTAAAACTGTTTTTAAAACTTTCAAGGTCTTCACCTGTAAGCCCCGCAATAAGGTCAATATGGATGTGCATATTGTTGAAGCTTATGAGTTTCCTGATGTTTTCAACAAGTTTTTTTGTGTTGGTTTTCCGATTGATAATTTTTAATGTTTCCTCATTGAAAGACTGCATGCCAATTTCAAGCTGCACGGCACCGCGGGGCATTGACGATAATATTTCAAGTGTGCTTTGCTTTAATATATCGCCTGCAATTTCAAAATGGAAACACACATTCTGCGAAATTTCTTCACCGTATTTTTCTTTGATAAAAAGCAAAATTTCATTGGCTCTTTCCGCATTGGCATTAAAAGTCCTGTCAACAAATTTCACGGTCTGTGTGCCGCTGTCAGAAAGTTTTATTATGTCATTTTTTACTCTCTGTAAATCAAAGAAACGGAGCGATGAACCTCTTCCCGAAAGACAAAATGCACATCGGTAAGGACATCCCCTTGCAGTTTCAATATAGGAAATTCTGCCGTTGAGATTTCTGAAAAATTCATCACTGAACGGTGATGGCGGAGTGTCCGTATATTCCTTTTCGGGGTTTATGAAAATTTTACCGTTTTCTCTGTATGAAAGTCCTGACACAATTGACAAATCATCGTTAATATTATCAAGTAAGAAAGGAAAACTCCACTCCCCTTCACCCGAAAGAACAAAATCCGTAAATTCATATTTCTCAAGAATTTCTTTCGGACGATATGCAGCTTCAGGACCGCCAAGAACAATTTTGCAATCACAATTGTTTTTTATAAGGCGACAAATATCAAGAGTTTTCAAAATGTTCCAGATATAACAGGAAAAAGCAACAACATCAGGTCTTTCAGCAATGATTTTTTGAGCAAAAGTCTCTGCATCACCGTTTATCGTACTTTCATATACCAACGTATCATATGTATTTTTCGAAAATTCGCGAACCCCCGCAAGCAAGCACCAAGGAGAAAGCGATGCGTGAACATACTTTGAATTAAGACAAGAAATAATAACTTTCATTGCATCAGAACTCATTATAAAAAACTGTTTCTTCCATCGGTCTGTAAACCGTGTGTCTTTCATTGGGCACTGCATCTGATGCAGGATAACCCATAACAAGAAGAGCAACAGGCTCGATATTTTCAGGGATTGCAAATTCTTCACGCATTTTGAACGGATTAAAATGCATCACCCAGGTTGAACCCACGCCCAGTTCCCACGCCTGAAGCATCATATGAGTTGTGACGATACTCGCATCAACAACTCCGCTCTGAATTCCGTCATAAGGTCTTGTCCAACATTCATCTTTGTTGTAGCAGACAAGCATTGCACAAGGTGCATCAAAATGACAGCGTGTGCATTCCTTGAGTTTCGTGAGTGTTTCTTCATTGTTGATAACAAGAATTCTCTGAGGCTGATAGTTACAACCCGTAGGCGCAATGTGTCCTGCTTCAAGTATTTTGTCAATTATATCTTTTTCAATAGATCTATCACTGAATTTACGAACTGAATATCTCTCGTTTGCAAGTTTCAGAAAATCCATAATTAATCATGACTCCTTTTAATGATGATGATGGTGATGATGATGTCCCGAGGATATTTTATGCTCAACAGAACATTTTTCATCGTGACAATGCTCATCTTCAGTTTCAAGTTCGAGTGTTGTATGGCTTATACCGTGTTCGCACAATTCATCTCTGATTTTCTCTTTAATTTTATGCATATCTGAATTTGTTACAATGTGCATCGTTGCGTAATTTGTCTGACCATCCATACTCCAAACATGAATATGATGAACGCCGAGAACGCCGTCAATTTCGGAAATATGTTCAGCTATTTCATTAATATCAATTCCGTGAGGTGTTTTTTCAAGAAACAAATTAACTGCCTCTTTAAGATTTTTGATGGCATTTATCAAAATAAAAATTGATACTCCAATCGACATAATCGGGTCAATAAAAGCCAAATCGGTAATTCTCATTATTACTGCACCAACGAGAACAACAGCCCAACCAAGCACATCCTCAAGCATATGAAGGTTAACAGCTTTTTGATTCAACGAATCTCCCTCTCGCGTAAAATATGCTGCACAAAAATTAACACAAACGCCAACAACAGCAAAAATAATCATACCGTTATAATTTATCTCTGCAGGATTAAAAAGTCTGTTGACTGCATTGTAAATCACCGAAACCGAGCCAAAAAGAAGAATAAAAGTCGTAATGACGCTGCCGATAACAGAATATCTTGCGTATCCATACGTGTATTTTTCATCGGGTTGTTTTTTACTTTTCTTTTCAAGAATATATGATATTCCGATTCCTGCCGCATCTCCCAGATCATGAATTGCATCAGAAACTATAGCGACACTGCCTGTATATATACCACCTATGCATTCAAAAATCGAAAAAGCAAGATTAAGAACAAATGCTGTAAATATATTTTTCTCTGTTTTCATGTAATCCTCCCCTTTTATGGCTTCCGAATACGGTTCATATATTTATATCCGTTTTGTTTAAGCCAAGCATGACAACGCATATAATCGGGAAAAACTTTTTCAATTTCCTCGTAAAATTTTGCTGAGTGATTCATTTGCTTTATATGACAAAGTTCATGAACAACAACGCTGTCGATGATTTCATCAGGCAGTAATACAAGCAAGCAATTGAAATTCAGGTTGCCTTTCGTTGAACAACTCCCCCATCGGGTGCGTTGACAACGGATTGTAATTTTATTATATTCAACACCGATTTTATCGGCATAGAATTCAACTTTCCGAGGAATTATCTGCTTTGCTTTTTGAATAAAACTTTTAATTTCCACTTCGGAATATGGATCGATATTCTGAAGAAGTTTTTGCTTTTCCGAAAGTGATTGCAGATGTTTTTCAATCCAGTTTCTTTTGGTCTCCACGAAGTTTTCAATTTCTTTATCTTTCATTCTTGTAGGCGCACGAACAATAACTTCGTTCGGTTTCACCTGAATAGAAATTGTTTTTCTTTTGCTTTTGACCAAAGAAACTTTTGCATTTCCAACTTTTATCTGCATCACATCCTTACGGTTAATTCTTCATTAAAGAATAACACAGATTTTAAAAATAATCAAACAATGTTCGCAGAAAATTTTTATGGAACAATGGAAAAGAATATGTTATAATAATTTAAAAGAAATTTATTTTAAAGGAAGTATGTAATATGAGTCTCAGTATGCTGCATTGTGAGGGCGAAAGAATTATCAATGCCGAGGGAAAACAAGTTTTTCTGCGCGGAACAAATCTCGGCGGATGGTTGCTTGATGAATTATGGATGGGATTTTTCAAAGGCGGAGAAGCTCAATGGGATATCATAACAACGCTTGAAAGGCGTTTCGGCAAGCAGGAAGCAGACCGACTTATAAAAATCAGAGAGGATAACTATATCACCGAATACGACCTTGACTATCTTCAGTCGCTGGGCTTCTCCTGTGTGCGTGTGCCGTTCTGGTACCGTAATTTTCAGACCGATGATTCAGGCACCTGGAAACGAAAAGAAAACGGCGATATCGATTTTTCACGCCTTGATTGGGTTGTTGAGGAATGCGGAAAAAGAGGAATGTACGTCATTCTTGATATGCACGGTGTGCCCGGTCATCAGAGCATCGCCCACCATAGCTGCCGTTTAAATCATTGCAGACTTTATGATGAAACCGAAGAAGGGGCTTATTTCCGTACGCTTGCCTGTGAATTGTGGAGCGAAATTGCCCGTCATTTCGCAGGTAACGGAACGGTTGCCGCCTACGACCTGATGAATGAGCCTATGTGCGATTACGAAGGCGAGGATAAAGTCAACAGCAAATATCACGATGTTTATTCATTGCTTTACGATGCAGTCAGAGCAAACGACCCTGATCATATCATAACACTTGAAGCAATCTGGACTCCTGATGATATACCTCATCCGTCAGAACGAGGATGGGAAAATGTGATGTATCAGTATCACCTTTATGATGATTCAAATGACAGTTTCAAGGAAGTTACAACGCACAATGCAAGCAAAAAATTCAATGTACCCGTGCTTGCTGGTGAATTTTCGCCCTGCCGCGGAACTGCAACCTGGGAATACATACTGAAACTATTCAGCGAATGTTCATATAACTGGCAGACATGGACATATAAAGGACATTGCCCCAAGAGAGAAACGAGCGAATGGTTTATGATGGGCTCGGATAACCCCGATAATGTTGTTGATATAAATAATGATTCAGCAACTGAAATTGAACGCAAATGGTCATCTCTCAGAACAGAAAATTGCTGTAAACCGATGAATGACCACGCATTGCTTTCCGAATATGCAAAAGCATAATATTCATCAGAAGGAGAAACTTATATGAACAGGTTTTTTAAACATGATCCTGCGGTTTTTGCGGTAAATAAATATTATCAGATTATGATGCCTTGTGAAAAATCTTGTTTTTTCTTTTTAGTTGCTTCTTCAATAGCCCAATCAAAATCTGCTTTCGTTACAAAGTCTGGTAAACGAATAATTGAAATGAAATTTAGAGCTTCTTTATGATCGTAATCTATACCATCTTTGCCATCTTGCCACCAAAAGCCCTCAAGTGGTGGGACAACGTATTCAAAGAACCCATCTATTTTATGATCGCCTTTATAACTCATCTTTATCGTATAGGCGACTCCGTAAAGTAACCCAAGCGTATTTTGGTAATCGCCATTTTCTTCATTAGGATTTCCTTTACCTCTAACGGCGATGTAATTCATCTTCGGAACATCAACAATACTCGGTTTATTCTTCGGTAAATAGTATTCTTTGTATTCCTTTTTAAAATCGAAAGCCATATTATGCGCAGTTCTTTTTATGAGCTTTGAGTTTCTTCATTGCCCAGTCGTAATGGGAAGATAGACAACTCACGAAATATGAGCCGAGTACTGAGCCGCCAACCCAAGGATACATGCCTTTGGTAAATAGTTGTTCTTCGCTCAGGCTTTCGGCTAGTTTCATCACGTCTTTTTGCGACTTCT
>CALFPM010000107.1 GCA_937919155.1 uncultured Clostridia bacterium | reverse complement strand
GACGTTATCTGGAAGATTGACCAGTACGCAATTCAGGGTCTCACAAGACCTCACGAAGACGTTGCCTCCGTTGAATATCAGAAGGTAAATTCGTTGAGCGAACTCAACGGCTATGATGAATATATCGTTCTTTACGAATCCGCCATCAAAGACCCCGTAACACAGAGAAACATTCTTTATCTTCTCGATTCAAACGGCGGTTACGGCGACACAAAGCTTCCCAAGAAGGCAAGTTCAAGCGGCATAACTCAGGCAAACACCGGTGACACAAGAGGTATTGTTGGCTACGAAATCAGAGACTATTCCGTTGACGGCACAAAGCTTATTCTTAACGCAGAGGACGATGCAAACAAATCGCTTCACTGGCAGTTTGAAACAGGTTCATCAACCTCTCTCAGACTCAAAAACAGAGATCTTTACTTTGCAAAGAACCCCTATCTTTATGTAGGTGACTCTCTTTTCGCAATGACAACAACCGCATCTACCACCATGAAAATCAAAGACTGGGGCAATGGTAGCTTCACAATCTACGGCAACGGCGAGAATTACTCCATCTGGTGTAATGACGGCTCAGTTCCGGCTTCAGTAACAGCTTATACAAACTTCTATTCAAACCACAGCCAGAGCGGTTTCGCTCCCAACTACCACAACCTTGAAGAAATTGCGGGTACCTTCCATGTAACCAACGGCGGTCAGCCTGCACTGCCTACAAATGAACAGCAGGCCTTGCATATCTACAAGCGTATTTCTGACCCCTATGCATCATCATACGAAACTCAGGTTTATACCGACCTTCAGGCAAAGCTTACCGCAGACGGTACATATAATATCACCCTCGAAACATACGCAACCAACGCTCTTCAGTATCAGCGAGTTAACCAGAGACCCACAGACTTCGTTTTTGTTGTTGACGTTTCAGGTTCAATGGACCAGCAGGATGCTTACGGTTATCAGACCGATATCAATAACTGGTCTGCTCTTAAGATGAAACAGGCCGCCGGTGATAACAACGGCATTTCTGAAAACGGTAACTACAACAGAGAGTGGACAAGTAATTTCTATTACAGACTCCCTGATGGCGAGTTCGCAAGAATTTCAGTTGCAGTTAACAAAGGATCCGACGGTGATTATTCCCGTGATATCTGGCTTTGGTGCAAGCATCCCAAAACCGGTCGCTGTTATAAAATATCATTGAACGGTTATCTTGTTGTAAACAACACCACAGGTAACCCCAAAACAGACTCAGCAAGCAGACTTACCGAAGCTATGTATCTCGCCAACCCCTCGGCATACGGCTATGCAAGCGCATCGGAAATCATTGCAGAAGCAAGTTCGGATAAAAACAGAACTGACTACCACAGTTCAAGAAACTCACATGATAAGAGACGTGAGTATGAGGTTCTTAAATATCCTTACAAAGACGGTTACGGTAACAATGTTGCTTCATACTACAGCTACGGTGCCTGCCAGAGAATCCTCGGCGTTAAGCAGGCGATGGATAAGCTTGCCGTTAAGATTATGCAGGAATCAGCAAATTCAGGTCTTGACCACCGTATCGCAATCGTTACCTCGGGTTCAGACGGTACTTACGTTTCAGACGGACGTCCCTGGGCAAACACAGGTATTCTCACAAACAGCGGCACATGGAAACAGTATACGGGCGGAACATCACTTTCCACCTCTGACTATCAGTCGGTATTCTTCAGTGCTAAAAACTCAAGCCACATCTCCGCAATAAGAAACTATATCAACGCTCAGCTACCCTGTTACGGTCACTCCCCCATCAACCAGGGTCTCACCCTTGCAAGTAACATCATCAATGCCCAGAAATCTGCAGGCACAACCTATGACGTTAACGGTCAGCGAAGCTGCGTTGTTATTGTTATTTCCGATGGCGCTGCCGGCGGTGACAACAGTGACTACAATAACGCCACCAACGCCACCAACTGCGCAAACGATGCCATCGGCAACGGCGGTCTGAACCTCAAAAAGAACGGCGCATATATCTTCTCTGTTCAGATTGGTAGCCAGGACTACGTTTCGGGCTTTGAAGAAACAGACTTTATGAAGTACCTTTCTTCAAAATACACAGGTTCAACAAGCATGACCAACCCCGGACCCCTTAACACAAAGGAAAATAACTATTATATCAATGTTCCTGTCGGTTCAAGCTTCAACATTGATACCCTCGCAAACAACGTCTTCAACGGCGTTGTTGAAAACTCAAACAACGCAATTGCTTCACTTAACGCAAACGCAATTCTCCGTGAGCATCTGACGGATGCTTTTGACCTTACAAACGCAACCATCACTTATAAAACTGCAACAAGCCGTTATGACGGTATCGGCAGACTCTATTTTGATGCTCCTCAGACAACATCAGGTGTTACAGCAACTATTGACAAGAACACAAACAACATCGAAGTTACAGGCTTTGACTACACCGCAAAGAACGTTTCAGAGTATAACTCAAAGGACAGCAAAGGCGCAAAGCTGATTATCGAAATCACAGGCGTTATCGCCGATGCTGATGCAAATCTTCTCAACACATCAATCAATGACACTTCAAAAACAGCTCTCTATCAGAGCAGAACTTACATGAGCGATACCCTTGCAAACGACAAACCCGTTAAGAGATTCCCAACCTATCACTTCTCGATTCCCGAATACACCTACTACATGGACTACGATATTCCCATGTATGACTCGGACATCAACGGCACACTCTGCTCTGTTGACTCAACCCTTCAGAAGCAGTCAAACTACAAGACCGAACTTGAAACAGGTAATATGGGTATTGAGTTCGTAAACGGCAAACAGGATATGGTTTATACCCTTAACAGCCAGGCAGGTCTTACCGAAAAACTTTCCAAGGGTTATGTTCTCATCAAGAGAGATAACGGCTCATATGACTGGTTCCGTCTTAACATCGTTCCTGCTTCAACTGTTTATTACGAAGAAAACAAGATGGATACTCTGGACGGAACACAAAGCTTCGCCGAATGGGCACAGGATGGAAGTTTCGCAAACAAATATCAGTCACTTTCAAGTAACGACGATGTTTTCGGCAGTGATAAAACCTATTACAACAGCAAAGACAAGTTCTCACTCGGCACCAACAAATCCGTTGTTGTTTCAAAATCAAATAACCGAAGCGATACTCAGTCTTTCACCTTCACAGGCACAGGCTTTGACCTTATCTCTGCCTGCGGAACAGACACAGGTATTCAGACGGTTACCGTTAAACATCATCAGGCTGACGGCACTCAGAAAATAGTTAAAGTATTTATGGTTGACACCTTCTATAATGACTCAACATACGGCACTGTATATCAGGTTCCCATCGTTCAGTTCAAGGGAGATTACGGCACATACACCGTTGAAACAACCGCTGCTTACTACAGCTTTGCAGGCGGTCTCAAGACCCAAAGCATTGGTACTCAGGCAGTTGAAGGTACAGAACTTGAAGCATCAACAGGCACCGTTGACACAGTTATAACAGACGAACTCTTTGCTCAGGTTGGCATGAACGAACTCATCGGTCAGGATGTTGAACTCATCTGGATGGATGATAATTCAGTTCTCAACGGCGGCACAGGCGCAGAAGGTACAACACTTTCAACACAGGCAGGTGAAACATCACTCACCAACTACATTGACGGTTTCCGTATCTACAACCCCGTTGACTACAACGATGAATATATCGCAAGTGAACAGAACGCAACGTTCTACAGCATTATGGAAGCTATCGCTGCAGGCGGTATGGGCGGCGACAGCTTCGCAGGCTACCTCGAAGGCGGTGCAACGGGTTCAGTATTCGGCAATTACCTCACAAGCGGCGGTCCCAAATATGAAGTTTACCTCAAGCCCGGCAACTCAATTGCATTCCGCTTCAAGGCAGGCGAATTCACAGGAAGTCCCCGAGCAATGGTAAGCGTTCGCGCAGCATCAGGTGAAACCAAAGCCAAATTCAGCAGCTATAACAAAGGCGAGCCCGTAGCCAGCGAATTCTCAGTTATCAGCTCAACCGAAACCTATTATGACATCACAGATATCGGTCTTGGACTTGACGAGAGCGACGGTTCCTTCACCCTGACAGTCACAAACACAGGCAACGGTCTTCTTGCAGTTGATAATCTCAAGCTTGTCAATGCAACTCTTATTCCTTTCAGCGGCATAAGCCTTGCAGAGCTTAATGATTTGATTTCAACTCAGGCAGTCGAAATCAATCCCTTTGAGAAGAAAGCCGAAACATACACCTTTGCAGATGCTCCTGCTGACAACCCCGAAATTGACCCCAAGGGTGAGATTCCCTCATTTGAGTCAGTCGCTGAAGACAATGCTGAAGAAATCATATTTGACGCAATCAGAGAATGGTTCGCATCATTCTTCAGCAAAGTTCTGAGTTTCTTCGAAAAAATCATTCAGATTTTAAAGTTTGATTGGTTATTCAATATTATATAAGGAGGGATTGAAATGAACAAATACGTTAAACCCGTTATCAAACTCGCAACAACCGATGCTAACGGCAACACGGTTTCTTGCGGAACAACAGAAACGGATATGGATCTTATCCAGAGCATCGTTGGCGGTGCTAATGCTAACGATACTTTTGGCCTGGGCGAATCTTGTTTGATTGAACTCCCTCTCGATATGTATTGCAAATTCACTTCGGCAGAGATGGGAAAAATTTTAGTTTTCTGGTCATAAAACCAAATAACACCAAAGCCTGCATGGTTATTTCCATGCAGGCTTTTTTCTTTTGGATTTTTCTGTCATTTAATAAGGAAAATAATAAAAATATATAATAATATGTTGACTTTAATATCCTTATTATAGTATTATATATAGTGTATAATTATGTAGTAGTGGAGGTGCGCCATGGTTGATATTCATTGTCATATCCTGCCCGGTTTTGATGACGGTGCAGACAATATGGAAGAGTCACTTCGCATGGCTCGCATAGCAGCCGGCGGCGGCACAAAAGCTATGATTGTCACCCCTCACAGCAACATTCCCGATTCATATCAGAACTACCTTGACAAGTTCTATGTTGATACATTCAAAGAACTCAAATCAAAAATCAAAGAGCATAACATCCCCATCAATATTTATCCCGGCCACGAAATATTTGCAACGGATGATTTGGTTGAGCCCATAAAGAGAAAAAGACTTCTCACCCTCTGCAACTCAGATTATCCGCTGGTTGAATTCGGTTTCAAGGAACGTTCGGAATCGGTATATCGCAAATTGCAGATTCTCGTTGCCGAAGGTCTGACTCCGATAGTTGCCCACCCCGAAAGATATGCTTTTGTTGCAGAAAACGGCTCTGCACCGTTAATGCTCAAAAAAATAGGTTGTCTGTTACAGGTGAACAAAGGAAGTCTGAAAAACAAATTCGGCGATAATGCCTATGCAGTTGCTCAGGCTCTCATCATAAGGGAAGTTGCCGATTTTGTTGCAAGCGATGCGCACAGTCCTTACATGAGAACTCCTTATCTTGCCGATGCTCATGAAATAGTCAGCGAACTGCATTCAGTACAATATGCCGATTTGCTGTTGAGCGTCAACCCTGAAAAAGTTCTCAAAAATGAAAAAATCAATTAATCTCAAGGTGAACAGAATGAAAGCGTTTAAAATTATTGTTGTAATTACATTTGTTTTTGTTTCAATCGCTTCTGCCGCTGTATACATAAGCGAAAAAATCAACACAGACAAAACAATACCTCAAATCACCGTTGCGGAAGAAATGATAGAAGTAAGCCTCAAAGCAAAAGACGAGGAGCTTCTGAGCGGCATCACTGCCTACGATGAGAAAGACGGCGACCTCACAGACAAAATTATCATCGAATCAATTTCCAGATTCACCGAAAAAGGCGTTTGTAAAGTTATCTATGCCGTCTGCGACAGCAACAATAACGTTGCCAAAGCAACAAGAATGATAAAATACAAAGGTTATAAATCACCGTGGTTCTTGGTCAGAGGTAATCTTTGCTTCTCACTTTATGAACATATAGACCTTACTGAACTGATTGCTGCTCGCGATAGTCTTGAGGGAGATATAACAGGTAAAATTGTTACAACTTCAGATGATTTTTCATCTTCCATCGCAGGTGTGTTCTCACTCAACGTTTCAGTTTCAAACAGCAAAGGTGACTCTTCAGCAATCAAGCTTCCCCTTATTGTTGAGGATATTCCTCTTTCTGCACCAAAAATTGAGCTCAAGGAATATCTGGTTTATTCAAAAAAAGGCGAAACATTAGACCTCAACTCATACATAGTTGATGCCTTGGACGTCGAAGAAACAAGCATCAAAAATAATGTCACTATCGAATCAAATGCCGATTTCAACAAACCCGGCACATACAATGTTCACTATTACGTTACAGATAAGCTTGGTGTCAGAGGACACAGCGTTCTGACTGTTATTGTTGGGGAATGATAAATTATGAAAAAAAACAAAATTACAATTGAATTATACAGTCTGCTGAAAGATATTGTTAAAAATATCTGGGTTGTTATACTTTGCGCAATTATAGGTTCTATGGGATTTTTTCTTGTTACCCACGCATCATATAAACCGATGTATACATCAACGGCAACTCTCACTGTTCTCAACAGTGGCTCGGTAACAGCCTCATACTCTACATACACTATTTCAACCGAAAAAGCCAATGTTCTTGTTAATATTTTCACAGAGCCTACAATCAAAGAATATGCAGCAGAATACCTTGAAATTGACAGATTTGACGGCACGGTTTCCGCAAGGGTTCTCGAATCAACAAATTTCATTGAACTGAAAGTAACGTCGGACCATCCCGAAAAAGCTTATAAGCTCCTTAATGCGGTAATAAAATCACATCATAAGGTTTCAAACAAAATTTTTACAAATGCAGGCATTACGGTTATTGGTAACCCCACCGTTCCCGGCAGCCCATCAAATTTTATTTCAAACTCAGATCGCAGTCTGGTCGTCATAGCGTTTGCCACATTATCACTTGCCCTGATTATCGCTTTTTCACTTATGCGAAACACAGTAAAAAAAGAAAGTGATTTTGATGATAAGATTGAATCGAAGCTTATCGGAACAATCACTCACGAAGACAAAAGAATGTCTCTGCAGGACATAAGACAAAAAAAGAAAAAGGGTCTTCTTATTCATAGCAACGCTTACGTAAGTCTTCGTTTTACAGAAAACTTCCACAAAATCGCAGCAAAACTTGAACACAGTAAAAACCGCTCGAATAAAAAAGTTTTTGCGATTACAAGCGTTGCGGAAAACGAAGGCAAATCCACCTGTGCAGCAAACATTGCGGTTTCTCTTGCTGACAGAGGCAACAAGGTTATGATATTGGACCTTGACTTCAAGAAACCTGCTCTCTATAAAATTTTCAGCGAAGAAGCAATCGAAAACGGTGAGGTTTCAGATTTGCTGGCAAAAAAAGTTGCTTATGAAGACTTTGCTTTCAGACAGTTCAAAAAAACATCCCTTTCCGTTGCGGTTAATACAAAAGCTGATTCCGAATACCGCAAATTCATTGAAGACAGAAGCATTGCTGAATTAATAGAAAGACTCAAAGCGGAGTATGATTTCATCATCGTGGATACTGCACCTCTTTCTCTTGACTCAACTGTCACAGACATCATAAACCTTGTTGATAAAACTATTCTTATTGTAAGAACAGATACTGTTCCCGTAAATGTTCTCAACGATGCAATTTCAACAATCAGCAAAATCAGTTCAAACCTTGCAGGTTGCATTCTCAACGACGTTCATATAAACATTCTTCCCTTCAGTTTCACAGGTAACGATGAAAGCACCCATTACGGCGGATACAGATACGGCAAACATACTCATTACGGTCACTACGGAAAATATCCTGCACCGAAATATGATATTGAGCCTATTCCCGAAGAAAACGAAGTTGCAAATCAGGAAATTTCCGGAAATTCTGACGGTACACCTAACGTTGACACAGCAGGATCAACCGAGCAATAATTAAAAATAAATTTTATTGAAAGAAAGATTTAAAATGAATCAGACCACAAAAAACAATCAGAAAACCGAAAATGTAAAAGACACTTTTGTTTCGGTATATCTGAATGATATTATAAAGGCGTTACAAAGATTCTGGTGGGTCTGTGTTGCCGCAGCGGTATTGTTCGGCAGTTACAGTGCAATAAGCCAGAAAATCAACTACGTTCCCGAATATCGTTCAAGCGTAACGCTTACGGTCAACACTCAGAATGCAGTTGGTTCGATTACAGGTGTTTCGGTTTATTCCTTCTATTACGATTCAACCACAGCATCCTTGCTCTCATCAACCTTTCCTTACATTTTGAACTGCAACCTTCTCCAGGAAGCAATCCGTGAAGACCTCGGTGTTGCGTCTCTGCCTGCAAAACTCAGTGCAGAAGCAGTAGCCGGAACCAATATGTTTACCCTTACAGCAAGAGGAAAAGATCCTCAGTTTACTTATGACGTTTTGGTTTCTGCACTTGAAAACTATCCGTCTGTTGCAAAATATGTTGTGGGCAACATAACATTCGAGATTCTCAAACAACCTGTAGTTGCAACATCTCCTTCCAACTCAGCCAACTACTTGAGTGAAGGCATCAAGGGCGCAATCATCGGAGTATTCTTCGGACTGTTGTTTATATTTGCTTATATCCTTCAGCGAAGAACGGTTAAAACCAAAACCGATATCAAAAACCAGCTCAATCTTGATTCACTTGCGGTTATTCCTCAGGTTACGTTCAAGAAACGGGCAATGCCGGGTGATAAAACACTTCTTTTCAACAATCCTGATATCGGAAGCGGCTTTCCCGAATCATTCCGTGTGCTGAGAAACGTTTTCGTTTCATCTCTTAACGAAAACGAAAAAATCATTTTGACAACAAGCTCCGTTCCCGGCGAAGGTAAAACAACCATTGCAACCAACCTTGCGGTTGCTCTTGCGGATCACAGCAAAAATATTCTTCTTGTTGACGGTGACATCAGACATCCCAGTGTTGCCCCTCTCCTCGGAGTTGACACAGAAAACATAGAATACGAAACAGTAACCGATCTTTACAAAATCGCTTACCTGGAAAAATACAAGCTTCGTATCCTTATTCCGACTCCTGCGGAAGAAGAACAAAGCGGATATTTCAATTCAGGCAACATAAAGCAGATGTTTGAAAATCTCAGAGATTCTTATGATTACATCATTGTTGATACTCCCCCCTGCGGACTTATTTCAGATGCTCTGTTTATTGCACAGTACGCTGACGCCGCAATTTTTGTAACCTATCAGGATGCAGTCAGAATTTCAAGAGTAAAAAGCACTCTTGACAGCCTTATGTCCACGGACATACGTATTCTCGGCTGTGTGCTCAACGGTACCGTTCAAGGCTTCTCAGGCTATGGCTATTACGGCTACGGTTACGGCTACGGTAAATACGGCTACGGCTATGGTTACGGTTATGGTAAATATGGCTACGGTTACGGCGAATCCCATAAACACAAAAGCAAAAGAAAGCATAGAAGTTCAAAAAGTACAGAAACAAAACAGTAAAAGGATTTGATTTGATTGAAGTTGTCGAAGTCCGCTTCCGGTAAAAGAAAATTTCATATCGCAACATGGCATATCAAAGCCGTTTTCCTGATGGCTTATGATATCATGGCAATCAGTATTTCCTATTTCTTTGCCCTTTGGATAAGGTTTGACGGCGTATTTTCGGAAATACCTGAAAAATACCTTGATCCATACGTAAACTTTCTTCCTATATATATAATAGTCAGTCTCATAGTTTTCTACGCATTGCGTATGTATCACAGTGTGTGGGAATATGTGAGCATAAGAGAACTTATGAGAGCGGCAATCGGAAGTCTTGCGGTGTCTGCGATTCATATTGTGCTGATTACCGTTCTGTTCCAAAGAATGCCCATATCATATTATCTTATTGGCTCCGGACTTCAGATTCTCTTACTTCTTGCCGCAAGATTTTCATACAGAATATTTTCTGCTTTTCCGCAGTTTTTCGGAACCAACACAGGTGAAACCCATTCATATCACAGAGTTATGATTATCGGCGCAGGTGATGCCGGCAGAATGCTCCTGGAAAATATCCAGAAAACAAGAGCCAACAGAGACAAGGTTGTTTGCTTCATAGACGATAATCCGGACAAACAAAACAGATATTTTGACGGCGTTCAGATTGTTGGCGGACGCGATGATATCCTTCACAGTGTTGAAAAATACAACGTTGACCGCATTTACATTGCAATGCCCAGCGCATCAAAGGAAAACATCCGCGATATTGTTAACATCTGCAAAGAAACGGGATGCGAAACAAAGACTCTTCCTGATTTTTACCAGTATGTCAATGACGGAATTACGGCAGGTGCTCTCAAAGATGTTTCCGTTGAGGATTTGCTTGGCAGAGATCCTATTAACACAGATATGAAAGAGGTTTTCGACCTTATCAAAGGCAAAACCATCCTTGTTACGGGCGGCGGCGGATCAATCGGCAGTGAGCTTTGCAGGCAGGTTGCGGCGCACAAACCCGAAAGACTCATTATTTTTGATATTTATGAAAATAACGCTTATGCAATTCAGCAAGAACTCAAAGAAAAGTATCCTGAAATGAATCTTGAAGTGCTTATCGGCTCTGTCAGAGATTCAAGAAGACTTGACTGTGTGTTCAAGCGTTTCCATCCCGATATTGTTTACCACGCAGCGGCACACAAACACGTTCCCCTTATGGAAACCAGTCCTTGTGAAGCAATAAAAAACAACGTTATCGGCACTTACAAAACAGCTTATGCGGCAATGGTTAATAATTGCGAAAGATTTGTTCTTATCAGCACTGACAAAGCTGTTAATCCCACAAATATTATGGGCGCAAGCAAGCGCCTTTGCGAAATGGTAATTCAGGCTTTTGATGCAAAAATCAAAACGAACAAGCAGAACGAAATTCCCAGAATGTTCACCCATTTTGAGGAAGAAGGTTCTGTTAATTACAGCGGTGTTCCCGAACACATAAAAACAGAGTTTGTTGCCGTAAGATTCGGCAATGTTCTCGGCTCAAACGGTTCCGTTGTTCCCCTTTTCAAGCATCAGATTGAAAACGGCGGTCCCGTAACGGTAACTCATCCCGAAATCATCCGTTATTTTATGACTATCCCCGAGGCTGTTTCCCTTGTTCTTCTTGCAGGTGCAGATGCTCAAGGCGGCGAAATCTTCGTTCTTGATATGGGTTCACCTGTCAAGATTGACACTCTTGCCAGAAATCTCATAAAACTTTCAGGTCTCAAACCCGATGTGGACATTAAGATTGAATACACAGGTCTCCGCCCCGGCGAGAAGCTTTATGAAGAAAAGCTTATGGAAGAAGAAGGTCTTAAAACCACTCCCAACAAGCTCATACATATCGGCAATCCCATCAAATTTGACACAGATTTGTTCCAGAAACAACTTGAAAAGCTTATGCTCACGGCATATGAAAACAGTTGCGACATAACCGCTATGGTCAAAGAAATGGTGCCCACATACAGACAAACAAATTAAAACGAAAAGAGGTCAGTTCATGGCAAACATACCTTTCAGCCCTCCCGACATCACCGAGGCAGAAATAAACGAAGTCTGCGAAGCAATGCGCTCAGGCTGGATAACAACAGGCCCCCGCACAAAAAAATTTGAGCGCAGACTCGCCGCATACTGCGGCACGGAAAAGGTTGCTTGCCTCAACTCCGCAACTGCGGCACTTGAACTGAATCTCAGGGTGCTGGGCATAGGTGAGGGTGACGAGGTTATCGTCCCCGCCTACACATATACGGCTTCCGCATCGGCGGCAATCCATACAGGCGCAAAGGTTATCTTCATTGACAGCAAGCCCGATTCATTTGAGATGTACTATGACCTTATGGAAGCGGCTATAAACGAAAAAACAAAGGCTATCATTCCCGTTGACCTTGCAGGTATTATCTGTGACTACGACAGAATTTTTGCCGCTGTTGAAAACAAAAAACATCTTTTCAAACCCACAAATGATATTCAGGGCGCAATGGGCAGAATTGCGGTCTGTGCTGACTGCGCCCACGCTCTCGGTGCAACAAAAGACGGCAAAAATGCAGGACAGATTGCAGATTTCACTTCATTCTCATTCCATGCAGTTAAAAACCTGACCACCGCAGAAGGCGGTGCCGCAACCTGGAAAACAATTGACGGCATTGATAATGAAGAACTTTACAAGCAATATATGCTTTTCAGTCTTCACGGTCAGTCAAAGGATGCCCTTGCCAAAACAAAAGCAGGTGCCTGGGAATACGATATTGTCGGTCCCTGGTACAAATGCAATATGACGGATATCACCGCCGCAATAGGACTGAAACAGCTTGAAAGATACACCTCTCTCATGGAGAGAAGAAAAGATATAGTCGGCAGATACGATGAAATGTGTGATTCTCTCGGAATCATTCATCTTGACCACTACGGTGAAAACCACTCAAGTTCAGGTCATCTTTACATAACAAGAATTCCCGAAATTACCGAAGAAACAAGAAATGCAATCATAACTGAAATGGCAGAAAGAGGAATTGCCTGCAATGTGCATTATAAACCTCTTCCCATGATGACAGCCTATAAAAATCTCGGCTGGGATATTGCAGACTTCCCCAATGCATATAACTACTTCAAAAACGAAATTACCCTCCCGCTGCACACAAAGCTTTCCGATGACGATGTTGAAACTGTCTGCGAAAACTTTGCAGAAGTTGTTAAAAAATACATTTAAGGGTGAGAAATATGATACTGCGCAAATGGGATAAGCTCCCGCCAGAAATGCAGATACCCGAAGTTAAAGAATATTATGACATTCTTCAGAAAAGAAAAGCAAGCCTTGTGCTGAAACGCCTTTTTGATATTGTTGTTTCATCCGTCTTGCTTGTGCTTCTCTCCCCTGTTTTTGCGGTGCTTGCAATTGCAATCAAGCTTGATTCAAAAGGTCCCGTTTTCTACAGACAGACAAGAGTTACAAGGTACGGCGAGGAATTCAGAATTTTCAAATTCCGTTCAATGGTTACGGATGCTGACAAAGGCTCTCTGCTGACCGTAGGCGGTGATTCAAGAATAACAAAAACGGGAAAATTCATCCGTAAATATAAGCTTGACGAATTCAGCCAGCTTATTGACGTTTTCAGAGGAACAATGACCTTTGTGGGAACACGCCCCGAAGTGCCCAAATACGTTAAAAAATACACACCTGAAATGATGGCAACCCTGCTTCTCCCCGCAGGCATAACATCGGAAGCAAGCGTTTACTACAAAGATGAAAATGAGCTTCTTGATGCCGCCGAGGATGTTGAAAAAACCTATCTTGAGGTTGTGCTGCCCGACAAAATGAAATATAACCTTGCGGCAATCAGAAGCTTCAGCTTCATTGACGACACAAAGGTAATGATATTAACCGTTCTTGCAGTTTTCAGATAAGAGGAAATAAAAATGAAAAAAAAACATCTTGTCGCTCTTCTCACGAATAACGATGACGATATTTATTGCTTCAGAAAAGAACTGATTGAAGAAATAATAAATTCAGGCTATGAGATGCTTATCTCCTGCCCTGACGGCGAAAAGTTTGAACTGATGAAACACATTGAATACCGCTATGATGACCCCGTTATCGACAGACGAGGCACAAACATTGTTGCGGATTTAAAGCTGTTCATTCATTATTTCAAGCTGTTCGTGAAAAACAAACCCTCCGTTGTGCTGACATACACGGCAAAGCCCAACGTTTACGCAGGCATCGCCGCTTATATTCTCGGAATTCCCGTTATCAGCAACGTTACAGGATTCGGCAGTGTGCTGAATGAGGGCGGATTAATTCAGAAGCTTGTAATGTCACTTTTCAAGTTTTCATTCAGGCGCTCCGCTTGCGTTATGTTCCAGAATTCAACCAACATGAAGCTTGCGGAAGAATCAGGAATGGTCAAGGGTGAACACAGACTCATCCCCGGTTCAGGCGTTAACACAGAGCGCTATCCTCTCCAGCCTTATCCCGATGGCGGTGACGGCATAAACGGCGAAAAAGTTGTGTTCAACTATATCGGCAGAATTCTGCACGATAAGGGTGTTGATGATTACATTGAAGCCGCAAAAAGAATAAAAGCTGAATACCCATGCACCGAATTCAATATGCTCGGATTCATCGAGCCAACCGAAATGCACTATGAAAAGCTGCTTTCGGAGCTTGAAGAAAAAGATATCGTAAAATACAGAGGCAGTCAGAAAGACATTAAACCTTTCGTTGCCGCATCCCACGCTACAATCCATCCCTCAACCTACGGCGAGGGTATGAGCAATGTGCTTCTTGAAAGCGCATCAAGCGGCAGGCCGATAATCTCCACCGACAACCCCGGATGTCAGGAAACCTTCATTGACGGAGAAACAGGTTTCCTCTATCACGGCGGCGATGTTGATGCCCTCTGTGAACAAATCAGAAAGTTCCTCGCCATACCCAATGACGAAAGAAAAATCATGGGTGAAAAAGGCAGAGAATATATAAAATTAAATTTCTCGCGAGAAAAAGTTATTGAAGCATATCTCAAAAAAATCAACGCTTTGTGTAAATAAGGAAGGTAAAATTTATGTATACAAATCTTTACGAAAAAATCCTCGCAAAAGAAGAAAAAATTTCACTTGTAGGTCTTGGTTATGTAGGAATGCCCATCGCCGTTGCATTTGCAAAAAAGGTTGATGTTATCGGCTATGACCTCAACGCAAAAAAAATCGATCTTTACAAAAGCGGAATTGACCCCACTCTTGAAGTAGGCGATGAAGCAATCAAGAACACGACTGTTGAGTTTACATCTGACGAAGCAAAGCTCCGCGAGGCAAAATTCCACATTGTTGCAGTTCCCACTCCCGTTAACGATGACCACACTCCCGACCTTTCACCCGTTGAGGGTGCAAGCCGTATTCTCGGCAGAAACCTTACAAAGGGTTCAATCGTTGTTTTTGAATCAACTGTTTATCCCGGTGTAACAGAAGATGTGTGCGTACCCATTCTTGAAAAAGAATCAGGTCTTAAGTGCGGTGTTGACTTCAAAATCGGCTACTCACCCGAGAGAATCAATCCCGGCGATAAAGTACACAGACTCGAAACCATCGTAAAAATTGTTTCAGGTATGGATGCGGAAACTCTCGATGTTGTTGCAAAGGTTTATGAGCTTGTTGTTGAGGCAGGCGTTCACCGTGCAGAAAGCATTAAGGTTGCCGAAGCTGCAAAGGTTATTGAAAACAGCCAGCGCGATATCAACATCGCTTTCATGAACGAACTTTCAATTATCTTCAACAAGATGGGTATCGATACAAAGGCAGTTCTTGAAGCGGCAGGCACAAAATGGAATTTCCTCAAGTTCTTCCCCGGCCTTGTCGGCGGACATTGCATCGGCGTTGACCCCTATTATCTTACATATAAAGCAGAGCAGATAGGCTACCACAGCCAGGTTATTCTTGCAGGCAGAAGAATCAATGACGATATGGGCAAATACGTTGCTGAAAATGTTGTCAAGAAGCTCATTGTTGCAGGCAAGAATGTAAGAGATGCAAAGGTTGCAATCCTCGGATTCACATTCAAAGAAAATTGCCCCGACACAAGAAACACAAGAGTTATCGATATTATGAACGAACTGGGTGAATACGGCATCACTCCCGTTGTTGCAGACCCCGTTGCAGATGCTGAAGAAGGCAAGCAGCACTACGGAATTGAGTTTGTTGATATCAACACCGTTAAAGATATGGATGCTGTTATCATCGCAGTAGGTCACACTGAATTTATGAGCTTCTCAATGAGCGATATCGATTCAATGCTCGCAAACGGCGAAAATAACAGCAAAGTAATTATCGACGTCAAGGGCGTGCTTGACAGAAAAACATATTC
>CALFPM010000106.1 GCA_937919155.1 uncultured Clostridia bacterium | reverse complement strand
ATTTAAAAAGAACACAAAAAACAAACGCAGGTATTTTAGAAACAGTAAAATCTTATCCTGAACAATTTGTATCATACAATAACGGTTTATCTAGTATTGCAAGTAGTGCTGAAATAATAACTAACAATCAAATCAAAGAATGGTGTTTGATTAATAAACTTTATGATTTTCAAATTGTAAATGGAGGACAAACTACAGCTACTTTATCTGAATGTGCTAAAGATCATTTGATAGATGAATTAGATGAAGTCATAGTTCCTGTTAAATTAACTGTTATAAAAAATGTAATTAATGCACCGATGCTTGTTAATAATATAAGTGTTTTTTCAAATACTCAAACAGCGATTAAGAAATCAGATCCTCCTAGTAACTTAAAATTTTACATTGATTTAAAAAATATATCAAATAATGTTTCTTTAATAAATGTAAAAGGGAAAAATTATATTTGCTATTTTGAGAGAACTGCAGGTGAATATGATACTGAATATAGAAGAAACAATGGTACTGTTTCATTTCAAACAAAAAATCCAAAAGATAAAAAATTTAATAAAATTCAATTGGCAACGGCTATTAATTGTTGGCAACAAATTCCGCATATAGTAAACCTTGGTAGAGAAAAGAATTTTGACGCCTTTAACAATGTAGTTAAAAATCAAATATTTGAAATCGATGATAATTATTTTAAAAATGCTTATGCAACCATTATTTTATTTAGACAAATAGATAAATTGTGCAAAAAAATAAAATTATCTTGCATTTTATTATGCGTTGGTGTAAAATAAACATTTGTATGAGATTGAAAAAGAGGTAATTTTATGTCGGAAAATTTTCAGGCAAAAATTGAAGAGGTATACGGCGGTCTTTCAAAAGGCCACAAGAAGATTGCCGATTACATAAAGTCAAACTATGAAAAAGCGTCGTTTATGACTGCGGCGAGCCTCGGCAAAGCTGTCGGAGTAAGCGAATCAACCGTTGTGCGTTTTGCGTCAAATGTTGGTTTTGACGGCTATCCCGAGCTCCAGAAATATCTGCAGGAAATGGTAAAGAGCCACCTCACAAGCGTTCAGCGTATGGAGGTTTCTGCAAGCAGATTTGAGGGGGATGACTTCATAGGCAATGCTTTTGCGGCGGATATTGATATGATAAAAGCCACAAGAGACGGAGTTTCAAGAGAGGCTTTTGAAAAGAGCGTTGAGGCAATCAACAGTGCAAGAAAGATTTATATTCTCGGTGTCCGCAGTTCTGCTGCAATTGCAAGCTTTGCGGCGTTTTATTTCAGATATCTGAGCGAAAACGTTGTGCTTATAGACACCTCATCATCAAGCGAACTTTTTGAGCAGATGTTCCGCATCGGCAGTGAGGATGTGTGCATTGCAATCAGCTTCCCAAGATATTCCAATCAGACGGTCAAGGCACTTTCTTTTGCCAAGGACAGGGGAGCAACCATTATTTCAATCACAGACGGTGAAATGTCACCCATTGCCCCTTATGCGACATATCTTCTTGTGGCAAAGAGCAATATGGTTTCGTTCGTTGACTCGCTTGTTGCGCCGCTGAGCCTTATCAATGCTCTTATTGCGGCGTGTGCAAGAAAAAAGAGTGACGATGTTTACGGATATTTCAAAGCCCTTGAGGAAATCTGGGATGAATATCAGGTTTACCGTACAGGCGGGGAGGATAAGGAATGAGAACATCTCTGCTTGTTATAGGCGCAGGTGCCGCGGGTCTTATGGCGGCAGGTACTGCCGCAAACGAAGGTGTTGAAACTCTTATCCTTGAGCGTAACGAGCGTCCTGCACGCAAGCTTATGATAACGGGCAAGGGCAGATGCAATGTTACCAACAACTGTTCAACACTTCAGGAGCTTATTCAGAATATTCCGAGAAACGGCAGGTTTTTATACGGTGCATTTTCCCGTTTTATGCCTGCTGATGTTATTGACTTTTTTGAAAGCAGGGGCGTTGAACTCAAAACGGAGAGAGGAAACCGCGTTTTTCCCGTGTCGGACAATGCGGCGGATATAGTTGATGCTCTTTACGGCTATGCAAAAAGCAGAGCGCGGATTCTTCGCGGCAGGGCGGTTGAGCTTCTGACAGATGACGGCAAGGTTATCGGAGTCAGAACGGATGACGGCAATGAGATTTATTCCGAAAGCGTTATAATTGCAACAGGCGGTCTCTCCTATCCCGGCACAGGTTCAACAGGTGACGGCTATGAGCTTGCAAAGCAGGGCGGTCACAAAATAACTGAGCTTGTTCCGTCACTTGTGCCTCTTGAAATTCACGAGGGATTTTGTTCGGATCTTATGGGTCTTTCGCTCCGCAACACGGCAATAAAAGTTATTGATACGGAAAACGGAAAAACGGTTTATACCGATTTCGGCGAAATGCTTTTCACTCATTTCGGTGTGTCGGGTCCCATGATTCTCAGCGCATCCGCACACATGAGAAATATGAAAAGCGGCAAATATAAAATTTATATTGACCTCAAGCCCGCGCTTACGGAAGAACAGCTTGACGCAAGAATTCTCCGCGATTTTTCCGAAAATATAAACAGGAATTATATCAATGCACTGAATTCTCTGCTGCCCAAAAAGCTCGTTCCCGTAATTGTGAAGCTCAGCAGAATACCTCTCACAACAAAGGTTAATCAGATTACCAAAGAGCAGAGACAGAATCTTGCAAAACTTCTCAAGAATCTGTGCATTACCGTAACGGGATTCAGACCTGTTGCCGAGGCAATCGTTACTTCGGGCGGCGTTGATGTTGCGCAGATTAACCCCAAAACAATGGAATCAAAAATCATTGAAGGTCTTTATTTTGCAGGAGAGGTCATTGATGCCGATGCATATACGGGAGGCTTTAACCTGCAGATAGCATTCTCAACGGGAAGACTTGCAGGTATAAGCGCTGCTGAAAAAATAAAAGAAAACAGGGAGTATGACTATGAATAACATTATAAATGTTGCCATTGACGGTCCTGCAGGTGCAGGCAAAAGCACGGTTGCCCGTGCGGCGGCAAAAGAAATGGGATACATCTATGTTGATACAGGTGCGCTTTACCGTGCGGTGGGTGTCAATGCACTGAGAAAGGGTGTCGATACAAAGGACAAGCCTGCGGTTGCTGCAACTCTTTCGGAAATCAGTGTTGACCTTATTTTTGAAAACGGTGAACAGAAAGTGCTTCTCAACGGAGAGAATGTTTCCACGGAAATCAGAACTCCTCCCGCATCAATGGCTGCTTCGGATGTTTCTGCAGTGCCCGAGGTGCGTGCATTTCTTTTTGACCTGCAGAGAGATATTGCAAAGCGCAACAGCTGTATCATGGATGGCAGAGATATCGGCACGGTTGTGCTTCCCGATGCGCAGGTCAAGATTTTTCTCACCGCATCACCCGAAGAGAGAGCAACCAGACGCTATAAGGAGCTTATCGAAAAGGGTACAGATGTTAAATATGAAGATGTTCTTGCAGAATTGATTGAAAGGGATTATAATGATTCTCACCGTGAAATTGCTCCGCTTAAGCCTGCTGAGGACGGCGTGATTCTCGACACAACCGGTCTTTCACTTGAGGAATCAATTGCGTCAATCGTAAAAATCGTTAAGGAGAATATATAATGAAAGGTTTCGACTATTCGAAAGTTAAAGAGGAAGAAGAGCTTTACGACAAGCTTCGTCCTTTGGGTAAAAAAATTGCAGATTTTCTTTATGATGTAAATTTTATCGGCACTGAAAATATTCCTGCCGAAGGCGGATTTATCATTGCTTCCAATCATGTCAAGGCGCTTGACCCCGTGTTTATTGCTCTCGGTGTCAAGGAAAGACAAATTCATTTTATGGGAAAAAAGGAGCTTTTTGAAAAGCCTGTTATCAGGGATTTGCTCAGAAAGGCAAACGGTTTCCCCATCGTAAGAGGCGGTGCGGATAAGGAAGCTCTTGATTATGCGGAAAGAGTTGTAAAAGAGGGTCATATCCTCGGCATTTTCCCTGAGGGAACCCGCTCAAAGGATTATAAACCCCAGAGAGCAAAGTCAGGTGTCGGACTTATTGCAAAGAATGCGAAAGCAGACATTCT
Source organism: uncultured Clostridia bacterium (assembly GCA_937919155.1). Lineage (GTDB taxonomy): Bacteria > Bacillota > Clostridia > Oscillospirales > Acutalibacteraceae > CAG-177. Next base: position 12,844 of record CALFPM010000106.1, on the reverse strand, counting down.
GCCCGTTTCAATTTATAACTGTGACGAAATGAAGAGAGGCACAAAGCTCACAATCCGATTCGGCGAACTTATTCCTTATGAAAATCTCGGATTCACCGAAGCTGAGTCAAGAGAAGAAGTGAAGAATTGCGCAAAGCTTGTTATGGCTGAAATTGTTAAGCTTTGGGGGAAGGGTCATTGCGAATAACTCTTGCAAAAACGGCAGGCTTCTGTTTCGGCGTTGACCGTGCCGTTAATATGGCATATGAACTTGCTTCAGAGAGCATTCCCGCGGCTGCTCTCGGTGAGCTGATACACAATAATTTCGTTACCTCAGAGCTGGAAAGCAAGGGAGTGAGGATGATTGAACATCCCTCTCAGGCAAACAAAGGCGAAACGGTAATCATCCGCGCTCACGGTGTGGGCAGACACATATATGACGAATTGGAAAAAGCAGGTGCGGAAATCTGCGATGCAACCTGTCCGTTTGTGAAGAAAATTCACACAATTGTCTCGGAAAATTCCTCAGCCGATGTGCCTGTGCTCATTGCAGGCGACCCGAATCATCCTGAGGTTATGGGCATAAGAGGTCACAGCAACGGCGAATCTTTTGTGTTCAACAGTGCAGATGAACTTGAAAAATTTCTTCAGATAAATCCTGATTTGTGCGAAAAAGGAATAATAGCGGTTTCTCAGACAACTTTTTCACAAAAAGAATGGAAAAAATGTAAAGAAAAAATAAAAATATACTGTACAAACGCAAAAATTTTTGATACAATATGCAGTGCAACCCGAAAAAGGCAGGATGAAGCTGCCGAGCTTTCAAAACAGAGCGATATGATGATTATCATCGGCGGGCGGCACAGCTCAAACACCGTCAAGTTAAAAGCGGTGTGCAGTGAAAACTGCGAAACACATTTGGTGGAAAGAGCCGACGAGCTCAGGACCATAGATTTTTCCAATCACGCCGTAATCGGCGTAACGGCAGGGGCATCCACCCCTTCCGCAATAATTAAGGAGGTACTTTTAGAAATGTCCGAAATCGTAAACGAAACCACAAATATGCAGGTAGAGGAGGTGCCTTCTGAAGCAGCAGTTATAACAGACGATATGGATTTTTCCGCAGCACTTGAAGCTTCTCTGAGCAGCATGAGCACAGATCAGAAAGTAAAGGGCGTTGTTATGGGCATCACACCCACAGAAATCCAGGTTGACATCGGCAGAAAGCATGCCGGCTATGTTCCCATGGATGAGTACAGCGCAGACCCCAATGCTGATGCAGCAAAAGAGCTTAAGATCGGCGATGAAATTGATCTTATCATTATGAAGACAAATGATGCCGAAGGAACTGTTATGCTTTCAAAGAAGCGTTTTGACGCTCAGAACGCTTGGGTTGAAATAATTGCCGCTGAAGAAGACGGCAGAATCCTTGAAGGCACAGTTGCAGAGGTAGTTAAGGGCGGCGTAAGAGTTGTTTGCAACGGCGTTCGCGTATTTATCCCCGCATCACACGCAACAGAGCGCAGAGACGAAAACCTTGAGGATCTCCTCAAGAAGAGCGTTCAGTTCCGTATTATCGAAGTTAACAAGCAGCGCAGAAGAGCTGTTGGTTCAATCCGTTCAGTTCTCAAGGATGCAAAGAAGGAAGCTTCAGAGGCATTCTGGGCACAGGCAGCAGAGGGTCAGCAGTACACAGGCGTTGTTAAGTCAATGACAACATACGGCGCATTTGTTGATATCGGCGGCGTTGACGGAATGGTTCACATTTCAGAGATGTCATGGAAGCGCATCAAGAATCCTGCTGAAGTATTTGAAATCGGTCAGGAAGTTGTTGTTTACATCAAGTCACTTGATGCTGAAAAGAAGAAGATTTCACTCGGCTACAGAAAAGACGAGGACAATCCCTGGGAGATTCTCAAGAAGAACTATCCCGAAGGAACTGTTGTTGAAGCAGAAGTTGTTGGTATGACAACATTCGGTGCTTTCGCAAGAGTTATCCCCGGCATTGACGGCCTTATCCATATTTCACAGATTGCAGACCGTCACATCAGCAAGCCTCAGGATGTACTTAAGGTTGGCGAAACCGTAACCTGCAAGATCACTGCAATTGACTACGATAAGAAGCGCGTAAGCCTTTCAATCCGCGCTCTCATCGAAAAAGAAGAAGCAGCAGAAGAAGCAGTTGAAGAAGTGGCAGCAGCAGAAGAAGCTCCTGCAGAGGAAGCAGCTGAATAATAATTGATTTTTATGCCGCCCGCAGTGTTTCTGTGGGCGGTATTTTGATAGCAAAAGTTTTGGAGTGATACACTATTAAAAAGGAAAAAATTCTCGGACCTTTTTATTGCATACTCGCGGCAGTTGTCTGGGGTCTTTCATTTGTTGCGCAGAGCGAGGGTGCATATATCGGCACATTCACATTCAATGCAATGCGAATGCTTCTTGGCGGACTTGTTCTTGTTCCGCTTGTTTTAATCAGCAATGCATCGGAAAACAAAAAGCTTCCCGCAGGAGAAAAGGTGAAGCTTCCGTTAAAGGATATTATCATCGGCGGTGTCTGTTGCGGTATTCCGCTTTTCATCGGAAGCAATCTTCAGCAGCACGCATTCAATTTTATTGATGTCGGCAAGGTTGGATTCATAACAGCACTTTATATGGTTATCGTTCCCGTTGCAGGCATATTCCTTAAGCAGAAGGTGCGTTTCAACATCTGGATCGGTGTTGCTCTCGGTGTTGTCGGTCTTTATTTCCTCAGCATTCCCGCAGGCAACTTTTCAATCGGAACAGGTGAACTCATAACAATCTGTTGTTCATTTGCCTTTGCGGCTCACATTCTTGTTATCGACCATTTCTGCCAGAAGGTCAATAATATTGCGCTTTCAAGCGCACAGTTTTTTGTGGCAGGTATCCTGTCGCTTATATGTATGTTTATTTTTGAAGATCCTCAGCCCGCGGAAATTGCAGGTGCGTGGCTGCCCATTGTTTATGCAGGTGTTATGAGCTGCGGTGTAGCATTTACCGCGCAGATTTTCGGTCAGAAGTATACCGAGCCTGCAGTTGCATCGCTTCTGCTTTGTCTCGAATCCGTTTTTGCGGTTTTCTTCGGCTGGCTGTTGCTCAAGCAGATGCTTTCGCCCAGAGAGCTTTTCGGCTGCCTCGTTATGTTTATAGCAATTGTTTTTACTCAGGTTCCCACAGAAGTGTTTCTTAAAATATTCAGAAAAAAAGCCTGATAAAAAGGGGGAATTGCTTTGTTCACAAAGTTAATTTCATTGATTATGTCCGTTGTAATGGCTGCATCAAGTTTTGTTTATTCGTCATTTAACGATATTATTGATGCCGTCAGTGAGCTTGTTTTCGGAATTCCTTACACCGCAGAGGCAATCAAGGCTGACTTTTTCAGCGAGATTGAGAACGATGATATTATCGGTTTAAGCGGTGACAGAGGATTTGTAAATAACAAGCTTGCGGTTTTTGTTGATTCCGACATGAAACTTACGGACAGGCTTGATGTTCTCGCAAACTGCGGCGGTGTGGTTCTCGGATGGTGTATGCCCACAGACCTTTTTGTTATATCCTGTGTGCCTATGACTTATGAACAGGCTGTCGCAAGGTGCAAAAAGCTGGAAAGCATCAACGGCGTGGAGCTTGCCGTGCCTGTTATGGCATCGAAAACAGGTCTGAATATGACTCCTGCAGATAAGTTCGACTTTGAAAACGAGTCAGATTTTGAATGGAATGAAATTGTTCCCTCGGGAAGTAATTGGTGGCTCGAAGCCATAGATGCAAGGCAGGCGTGGGATTATGCTGATTATTTTTCAACGGTGAATATCGGCGTTCTTGATGCGGGATTTGAAACCGACCATCCCGATCTTGCAGGCAAAATTGTTTTTCCGGACAGCAAGCAGGCGCGCAGAAACATTGCCCACAGCCACGGCAATCACGTTGCGGGAATAATTTCCGCCAATCATAACGGAACGGGAATTGCAGGTGTTTGCGACAACGCAAGGCTTATCTGTGTTGACTGGATGCCCGATTTTCTTCAGCTCTGGAGCACGGATATTTCCATTCTTTTCGGATTTTCTTCTCTTGTAAAAGCAGGTGCAAAAGCGGTCAACCTTTCGCTCGGTTCATCGTCTTCAAAAACAAGTAACAGTATGGGCTTTGTTGAGGCTGTGTTTGAAACTGCGATAACGTCTTATATGATGGCATCGCTTCTTTCAAAGGGTTATGATTTCATTGCGGTGCAGTCTGCAGGTAACGGTGACTATTACGGTGACCCCGTTGATGCAAGAGTAAACGGACATTTTTGTTCATTGAACGAAAATAATATTTTTGTCGGTTCCAAGAATGTTTCCGCAAAGGATATTCTTGACAGAATAGTCATTGTTGCAAGCGCAGCCAATAACGGTGACGGCACATTCACTCAGTCAAGCTTCACCAATGTTGGCCCTGTTGTTACAATTGCCGCTCCCGGTGAAGATATTTACAGCTGTTCTCTTGATGGAAGCTATGAATATATGTCAGGCACTTCAATGTCGGCTCCCGTTGTTACTGCGGTTGCATCCCTTGTCTGGTCTGTGAATCCTGAATTTACGGGTCCTGAGGTCAAGGATATTATTACTTCTTCAACAGACAGTGTTGCAGGTGTTTTCACCGAATGGGATTATTGGTATGATGTTGAAACAATGGAATATCCCATGGTTAATGCAAAGCTCGCCGTTGAGGAAGCCATAAGACGAACTCATTCATCTGTCGGCACCGTAAGCGGTAAAATAATCGGCGATGCTTCCGAAATCGTTTATAATGGCGTTTCTTACACCGTTTTTGCAGACGGTACATATTCATTCGTTGCGCCACAGGGCACATCCGATGCGGAGATTTACGGCGCGGACGGCACTCTTAACGGCACTGTTGAAATAACTGTTACTGCAGGGCAGACAACAACAGTTGGCGATTATATTATTGAAGATGTTCAGCCTGACCCCGAACCTGAATCGGGTTATCAGACTGACGGAGAGGTATAAATATGGCAGAGATTAAAAAGCATTGGTATAAAGAGATGGCGGTCTATCAGATATGGCCCCGCAGTTTCAAGGACGGTAACGGTGACGGCATCGGTGATATCAAGGGTGTTATGGAAAAACTTGATTACATCAAAAGCATCGGCGTTGATGCAATCTGGTTTTCACCTCTTTATAAGTCACCTCAGCACGACTACGGCTATGACATTGCCGATTACAAGTCAATTGCACCCGAATACGGCACGCTTGAGGAGTTCAAAGAGCTTCTTGATGCGGCACACAGCAAGGGTCTCAGAGTAATTATGGACCTTGTTATCAACCACACTTCTGATGAACACGAATGGTTCAAGGAGAGTCAGAAAGGGCATGATAACCCTTATCACGACTATTATTTCTGGCGCAAGGGCAAGAAAAGCGGCGGCAAAAAGCCTCCCAACAACTGGCTTTCAACCTTTGCGGGTCCCGGTTGGCATTACAATGAAAATCTTGACGAGTGGTATCTCACTCTTTTTGCCAAAGAACAGCCCGACCTCAATATGGATAACCCCAAGGTGCGCGAGGAAATCAAGGATATTATCCGTTTCTGGCTCGATATGGGTGTTGATGGTTTCCGTGAGGATGTTATTACTTTCATCTCAAAAAAAGAAGGTCTTCCCAATGGCTTCCCTATCCCTGTTGCCTGCGGTATGGAGCATTACAAATGCGGTCCCCATCTTGATGAATATCTCAGAGAATTCAGAAAAGTTACCGATAATTATGACTGCATGACCGTTGGCGAAGCGCCTATGATGACACCCAAGCTTGCGCTCCGTTTTATCAGAGAGGGTGCAGGTCAGACTCTCAATATGATGTTCAATTTCCAGCATATGGAAGCTGATTCATTTATGGTCAGCTGGGTGCCGATGCCTTTCAGCCTCAAAAAGCTTAAGAGTGCATACAACAGATGGCAGAATAAGCTTTACGGCATTGCATGGAATGCAAACTACATTGAAAATCACGACCAGCCCAGAATTATCAGCCGTTACGGCGATGAAAACTACAGGGTTGAAAGCGGAAAGATGCTTGCAACAATGTATATCTGCCAGAGCGGTACTCCCTTTATTTATCAGGGTCAGGAAATCGGTATGCTGAACATAAAAATGAACAGCGTTGACGATTACACCGACACTCAGGTGAAGAGCACATATCAGCTTTTCAAAAAGCTCGGTTTCTCCGATAAAATGTTCCTTAAGATTGCGAACCGAGCATCCCGAGACAATTCAAGAACTCCTGTTCAATGGACTTCAGGAAAGAATGCAGGCTTCACAACAGGGGATGAAACCTGGTTCAAGGTTAATCCCAACTATACGGAAATCAATGTTGAAGCGGCTGAAAAGGACGAAAATTCAATTCTCAATTATTATCGCAAGCTTCTTAAATTCCGCAAGGAAAACGAAATCTGTATTTACGGTGATTTCAAACTTCATTATAAGAACAGCCGCAATCTTTTTGTCTATGAACGCAATTATGAAGGCAAGCGTATGCTTGTTATCAACTCGTTTACCGACAAGCCTGTTCATTTCACTGCACCTGCAGGTTTTGATCTCGGCAAAGGTAAGCTGATGCTTTCAAACTATGATGTTCAGCAGGACAGAACTCTCAATACCTTTGAAACAAAGCCCTACGAAACAAGAGTATATCTTTTTGATTAACATGGACCTCACGGTGAAATGCCGTGAGGTTTTTTGTTGTTGCACTCTCCATATAAGGAGAGTAATTTTTGCTCGTTTTATTATACAATCTTTCCCTTGATTTTGATTTTGTGAAAGAGTATAATAAATTGTCTTTGTAAGATAGGAGAGATGAGTATGAAATTTGTTCCCGATTATTTCGGTTGTATGGTCTTTGATGACAAGGCAATGAAATCAAGATTGCCCAAAGAAACATACAAGGCAATGAAAAAAACAATTCAGGACGGCAAGCGTCTTGATATTGCACTTGCAAATGTTGTTGCAAACGCTATGAAGGATTGGGCTGTTGAAAACGGCGCAACCCATTATACTCATTGGTTCCAACCTATGACAGGTATCACCGCCGAAAAGCACGACAGCTTCATTTCACCCAATAATGACGGCACGGTTATTAAGGAGTTCTCAGGCAAAGAGCTTGTCAAGGGTGAGTCGGACGCATCCAGCTTTCCCTCAGGCGGTATCCGTTCAACATTTGAGGCAAGAGGTTACACCGCTTGGGACCCCACCTCATATGCATTCATCAAAGAAGGCGTGCTTTGCATTCCCACCGCTTTCTGCTCATACGGCGGCGAAGCACTTGATATGAAAACACCCTTGCTCCGTTCAATGGAAGCAATCGGCAAGCAGGCTAAAAGAATTCTCTGCCTTTTCGGTCAGAATGATGTTACAAGCGTAAAAACAACCGTTGGCGCAGAGCAGGAATATTTCCTTGTTGACAGAGAAATGTTCAACAAGCGCAAGGACCTCATTTTCACGGGCAGAACCCTTTTCGGTGCAAAGCCTCCCAAGGGTCAGGAACTTGATGACCACTATTTCGGTTCAATCAAACCCCGTGTTGCCGCATTTATGAAAGAGCTTAACGAAGAACTCTGGAAACTCGGCATCCTTGCTAAAACAGAGCATAATGAGGCGGCTCCCGCTCAGCACGAGCTTGCTCCCATTTTCCTCACAACCAACCTTGCAACTGACCATAATCAGCTCACAATGGAGATTATGCAGAAGGTTGCAAAGAAACACGATATGATTTGTCTGCTCCACGAAAAGCCTTTTGAGGGCGTTAATGGCAGCGGCAAGCACAACAACTGGTCAATCTCAACAAGCACAGGTGTTAACCTTCTTGAACCCGGTGAAACACCCTATGATAATGCACAGTTCCTTCTTTTCCTTTGCGCTGTTATCAAGGCTGTTGATAATTATCAGGATCTTCTCAGAATGTCCGTTGCAACCGCAGGCAACGACCACCGTCTCGGTGCAAATGAAGCACCTCCCGCAGTTGTTTCAATGTTCCTCGGTGATGAACTTAACGAAATCCTCGAGTCAATTGAAAAAGACACCGCATATGACGCAAAAGAGCTTGTTCAGATGAAGGTCGGCGTTCACGTTCTGCCCCGTTTCCCCAAGGATACAACAGACAGAAACAGAACATCACCCTTTGCTTTCACGGGTAACAAGTTCGAATTCAGAATGCTCGGCTCTGCAAATTCAATTGCAAGCGCGAATATCGTTCTTAACACCGCAGTTGCCGAATCACTCAAGTCATATGCAGACAGACTTGAAAATGTTGAGAACTTTGAGGATGCGCTTCATTCTCTCATCAAGAAAACCATCAAAGACCACAAACGCATCATCTTCAACGGCAACGGCTATGACGATGAATGGATAAAAGAAGCGGAAAAGAGAGGTCTTTGTAACTTCAGAACAACTCCCGATGCCCTTGCTTGCATTACCGCTGACAAGAATGTAAAGCTCTTTGAGGAGCACAAGGTGTTCACAAAAGCGGAGCTTGAGGCCCGTCAGGAAATCTATTATCAGAATTACTGTAAGACTCTCAATATCGAAGCGCTCACCGCAATCGATATGGTCAATAAGGATATTCTTCCTGCTATCAGTTCATATGTCGGCAAACTCAGCAGCACAGCCGTTGCAAAGAAAACTGCATTTGCCGCCGCAGACTGCACTTACGAAGAAGCAACGGCAACCAAGCTTTCGGCACTTGTTGCTTCAATGTATAAGGGCGTTGACGAGCTTGCAAACGAGCTTTCTGCAATAAAGCGTATGGAAGCAGTTGACAAAGCAGGCAAATTCAGAGATGTGATTATTCCCAAAATGGAAGAACTTCGCAAATATTCTGATGAGGCGGAATGCATCACAGGCGCAGATTACTGGCCTTTCCCCACTTATGCAGACCTTCTTTTCGGCGTAAACTGAATAAAAAAATCAAGGCATATGCAGTAATTTGCATATGCCTTTTTGTATATAATAAAGCAAAAGGGGAGAAGAATATGGATTTTTTTGAGTATGTAAAAGTAATTCTGATTGGTATAACAGAAGGTATAACCGAATGGCTGCCCGTCAGCAGCACGGGACATATGCTTCTCTTTGATGAATTTGTTCCTATGAATATGAGTGTGAAATTCAAGGAAATGTTTTTTGTTGTGATTCAATTCGGCGCAATTCTTGCCGTTGTTGCGGCTTTCTGGCGCAGAATGATGCCTTTTGAGGTGAAAAACAAGCAGTTCGAATTGAAAACAGACAAAATTATGATGTGGGTGCATGTTGCCATTGCCTGCATCCCCGCTGCAGTGCTGGGACTGCTTTTTGATGATTTTCTGGAAGCTTATTTCGGCAATGCGCTCACAATCGCTCTGATGCTGATTATTTACGGCGTTGCTTTTATTCTTGTTGAGAATTACAATAAAAAAAGAGAGCCGAAAATCGGCGCAATCTCGCAGATAGATTATAAAATTGCCTTACTTATAGGATGTTTTCAGGCTCTTTCAATGATACCGGGTACTTCACGCTCGGGAGCAACAATCATCGGCGCGCTTCTTCTCGGAGTTTCAAGGGTTGTGGCGGCAGAATTCACTTTTTATCTTGCAGTGCCCACAATGCTCGGGGCAAGTCTGCTGAAACTCATTAAATTCGGATTGGATTTCACATCAGATGAAATAATCGCCCTTGCTCTCGGCTCTGTGACTGCTTTTGTTGTTTCACTCTTTGCTGTGAAATTCCTTATGAATTATGTGAAGCGCCACGATTTTAAGGTGTTCGGATGGTACAGAATAGCTCTCGGCATAGTTGTTTTGCTTGTAACAATGATATGAAAAAAAGCCCTCACATTTGTGAGGGCAATTTTTATTGTTTATTTGAATCATTCTGACGGATTTCAACTCGTCTGACCTTGCCGCTGAAGGTTTTGGGAAGTTCGTCAACAAATTCAATAATTCTGGGATATTTGTAGGGCGCAGTGTTTGTTTTAACATATGTCTGCAGTTCCTTGACAAGTTCGGGTGAGCCTTCAAAGCCGGGGCGCAGAACAACAGTTGCCTTAACAACAAAGCCTCTTACGGGATCGGGAACACCTGTAACCGCAACTTCAAGAACAGAGGGGTGCTCAAGCATAACGCTTTCAATTTCGAAAGGTCCGATTCTGTAACCCGATGATTTGATAACATCGTCATTTCTGCCGAAGTAAACGAATCTGCCCTGTTCATCTCTGTATGCAAGGTCACCAGTGTGGAAGAATCCGCCTCTGTATGCCTCGGCGGTATCCTCTTCGCTGAAGTTGTAGCTTGCAACAACGCCGCAGGGATGCTCTTCGGGTGATTCCGCCTTGATGCAGATTTCGCCGATTGTACCGCGCTGGCAATGGTTGCCTTCCTCGTCAAGGATATGCACCTTAAGACCGGGGGCGGGGAATCCGATTGCGCCGGGTACGGGCTTTGTCCAGGGATAAAGAGTGCAGATGCTGACGGGTGTTTCACTCATGCCGAAGCCTTCGTGGATTTCAAGACCCGTAGCTTCCTTCCACTTGTTGAAGATATCCGCATTGAGTGCTTCACCTGCAGTGCAGCAGTGTGTGATCGATGAAAGGTCATATTTGCTGACATCATTCTGAAGCATAAGGCGGTACATTGTTGGTGGCACGCAGAATGTAGTGATATGATATTTCTCAAGCTTTGAAAGAATATCGGCACCGTCAAACTTATCGAAGTCATAAACAAAGTTTGCGGTTTCACCCATCCACTGGCCGTAATATTTGCCCCAGAGTGATTTTGCCCAGCCTGAGTCTGAAACGGTGAAATGCATTCCGCCGTCAACAACTCTGTGCCAGAAAACACCTGTCATAATGTGACCGAGGGGATATTTGAAGTCATGTGCAATGATTTTGGGATAACCCGTTGTGCCTGATGAAAAGTTGATAATCATTGTGTCATCAACCGTTGTTGCGGCATCGCCTGTGGGTTTTGTCCAATCTTCGCTTGCTTTTTCAAAGCCTTCTTCAAAGTCAATCCAGCCGGGAGCGGCCTTGTGTTTTGTAACAAACTTCTTTTCGATTGTTTCGTATTCATCTTTTCTGTCGTCAAAATACTCTGTGCAATTGTCGTCACCTGTAATAACGGCATACTTTATCTTTGCCTTATTGCAGCGGTAAACATAATCCTTGCCCTTGAGCATGTTTGATGCAGGCACCATAATTGCGCCGATTTTGTTCAGAGCAAGTGTGATAACCCAGAAAAGATAGCTTCTTTTGAGGATGAGAAGCACGGGATCGCCTTTTTTAACGCCTTCGGATACAAAATAGTTAGCCGCCTTGTCTGAAAGACGCTTCATGTCACCGAAAGTGAAACGTTTTTCTTCCTGCTCGTTTGAAACATAAAGAAGCGCAAGCTTATCGGGTTTTTCCGTGCCGAGCACGTCAATTACATCATAAGCAAAGTTAAAGTCCTGCTCATATGTAATTTTGAAGTTTTCCTGGCAGTCTTTAAGAGAAACGAATGAATCTCTTGATCTGCCGATAAATTTTTCATAAATCGCCATTATTCCGACTCCTGATTTTTTTGTTTGATTCCTTATTTAAGCACAAGTGCAATGAACTGCGCCTGAGTGTCGCCCACATTCTTGTGAGCATGAGGAATGGTGGAATCGAAATATGCGCTGTCACCCTCATTGAGTTCGTAGCAGATATCACCGATGTAAAGGTGAAGGCTGCCTGAAAGAACATAGTCAAATTCCTGACCTTCGTGTTCATCCATAACGGGAGGATTGCCCGAAGGGTCAATGGTAACAAGGAAAGGCTCTGCCTTCTTGTTTCTGAATGTATATGCAAGGTGTGAAAATTCATAGCCGGGGTTTCTGTTAACAACATAACCCTTGCCTTTTTTAACAACCGTGCAGGATGTGAGTCTGGGAGACTCACCGCTGATGATATCAAGAATATCAACGCCGAGGATGAGCGCAATGTTGTTGAGTGTGCTGATAGCAAAGTCATATTCACCGTGCTCAAAAGCAATGTAATTTTCCTCGGAAATTTCAAGTTTTTCGGCCATCTCGGTAGAGGTAAGACCGCAGGTTTCACGCAGGGAAGCAACTCGCAGGCCAATTTCTTTTAATTCAAGCATGTGGGTTTCTCCTAACAGTTTTAATTAATAGTTGTAGCCAAGCTCAACTGCTTTGATGTTAAGCTCAATAAGGTTCTGCTTTTTAGCGGGAACAAGCTTTTTCATTGTGGTTTCAACGTTTTCATAGGGCATAACGCCTGCTTTTGCGATAACGTGACCAATCATAATCATATTTGCAAGACCGGGAAGATTTTCGTCCGATGCAAGCTTTGTTGCGGGGATGTAATAAACCTCAACATCATCTCTCTCAACCTTGCGGTCGATAAGTGAACTGTCCACAAAAATCTTTGCGCCGGGAACAGCTGTGCTTTCGAACTTATCAAGTGAAGGAAGGTTCATTGCAACAAGAACGTTGGGGTTTGAAACGATGGGTGAGCCGATTTTTGTGTCGCTGAGGATGATTGAGCAGTTACATGTACCGCCTCTCATTTCGGGGCCGTATGAGGGAAGCCAGCTTACCTCACGCTCCTCAAGAAGTCCGTCATAAGCAAGGAACTTACCTGAGAAAAGGATACCCTGACCGCCGAAGCCTGCAAGAAGTATTTCGTGTGTCATAATTATTCGGCCTCCTTTTCTGCTGTCTTGTCCTTATATACGCCGAGAGGATAATAAGGAATCATGTTTTCTTCAAGCCATTCAAGAGCTTTATCAGGCTTAAGACCCCAGTTTGTGGGGCAGGTTGAAAGAACTTCAACAAGTGAGAAGCCCTTGC
>CALFPM010000105.1 GCA_937919155.1 uncultured Clostridia bacterium | reverse complement strand
TGAATGTGAGAGCGCCCTTTGCGTCAAGCTCTGCCTTTGCAGCTGAACCGTCAAGTGATGCAAGATACTCTCTGATTGCGCCGAGAAGCTTGCCGTACTTGGGTCCGAGTGTCTTGAGCTGAGGCTTGAAGTTATATGAAACATAGCCTGATGAGTCTGTTACAAACTCAAGAGCCTTAACATTGAGCTCATCCTCAACGATTTCGCAGTATTCCTTGCCGAGTACCTTGGGTGCACTGACAAAAATCTTGCCGAGAGGCTGTCTGTTCTTGATGTTTGCAGTGTTTCTTGCAGCTCTGCCGAGAACAACGATATTGAGAATCTCATCCATTGATGCTTCAAGGTCTGCATCAACAAAAGCCTTGTCCGAAACAGGATAATCGCAAAGGTGAACGCTGATGGGAGCATTCTTATCGACATTGCAAACAAGATTGCGATAGATATCCTCTGCCATGAAGGGAATCATGGGAGCAGCAAGCTTGACAACGGTTACAAGAGCTGTGTAAAGAGTCATATAAGCATTGATCTTATCCTGCTCAAGTCCCTGTGCCCAGAAACGCTCTCTGCCGCGGCGTACATACCAGTTACTCATATCGTCAACAAAGCTCTGAAGTGCCTTTGCTGCTTCGGGGATTGCATAGTTGCCGAGATAGCCGTCAACTGTGTCGATAAGAGTGTTGAGTCTTGAAAGGAGCCACTTATCCATAATGGAAAGCTTGTCATAATCAAGAGTATGCTCTGTGGGGTTGAATTTATCGATATTTGCATAAAGCACATAGAATGCGTAGGTGTTCCAGAGTGTACCCATAAACTTACGCTTACCTTCAACAACTGCGTTGTCGTGGAAACGGTTGGGAAGCCAGGGTGCTGAATTGGTGTAGAAATACCAACGGATAGCATCTGCGCCGTGCTTTGCAAGAGCCTCAAAGGGATCAACCGCGTTGCCCTTTGACTTTGACATCTTCTGGCCGTTTTCGTCCTGAACAAGACCGAGAACGATAACATTCTTATAAGGTGACTTGTCAAAGAGGAGAGTTGAAATAGCCATCAATGAGTAGAACCAACCTCTTGTCTGGTCAACAGCCTCGGAGATGAACTCTGCAGGGAACTGCTGTTCGAAAAGGTCTTTGTTCTCAAAGGGATAGTGGTGCTGTGCAAAGGGCATTGCGCCTGAATCGTACCAGCAGTCAATAACTTCAGGCACTCTCTTCATTTCGCCGCCGCACTTTTCGCACTTGATTGTAACATCATCAATAAACGGTCTGTGGAGCTCAATGTCATCGGGGCAATTACTGCTCATTGACTTGAGTTCTTCGATTGAGCCGATTGAATGTCTGTGTCCGCATTCGCATTCCCAGATGTTGAGGGGTGTGCCCCAGTAACGGTTACGGCTGATGCCCCAGTCCTGAATATTTTCAAGCCAGTCGCCGAATCTGCCCTTGCCGATGCTTTCGGGAATCCAGTTAACGGTGTTGTTATTCTTAACAAGGTTATCCTTAACGGCTGTCATCTTGATAAACCAGGATTCTCTTGCGTAGTAGATGAGGGGTGTGTCACATCTCCAGCAGAAGGGATAGTCATGCTCAAACTTGGGAGCTGAGAAAAGCTTGCCCTCTGCATCAAGATCAACAAGGATTTTGGGGTCAGCATCCTTAACGAACATACCTGCATAGGGTGTGTCGTCTGTCATATTACCCTTGCCGTCAACAAACTGAATGAAGGGAAGGTCATATGCTCTGCCTACCTTGGCGTCATCCTCACCGAATGCGGGAGCAATGTGAACGATACCTGTACCGTCTGACATTGTAACATAGTTATCAACGGTTACGAAATGAGCCTTCTTGCCCTGCTTTTCGGCAACCTTGCCTGCACATTCAAAGAGGGGCTCGTATTCCTTGCCCTCAAGGTCTGTGCCAACATAAGTTTCAAGGATTTCATAAGCAGCAACGCCGTTTTCCTTGTCGCCCAATGAACCGAGAACATTGTCAAGAAGCGCCTTTGCCATGTAATATGTGTAGCCGTCAGCAGCCTTTACCTTGCAGTAGGTTTCTTCGGGGTTAACGCAAAGTGCGCAGTTTGAGGGAAGAGTCCAGGGAGTTGTTGTCCATGCAAGGAAATAAGCATCTTCGCCAACAACCTTGAATCTTACAACTGCTGAACGCTCCTTGACTGCCTTGTAACCCTGTGCAACTTCGTGAGATGAAAGGGGTGTTCCGCAACGGGGGCAATAGGGAACAATCTTGAAGCCCTTGTAAAGGAGACCCTTGTTCCAGATTTCCTTGAGTGACCACCAGATTGATTCAATGTAGCTGTTGTGGTAGGTAACATAGGGGTTATCCATATCAGCCCAGAAACCGACTGTGCCTGAGAAATCCTCCCACATGCCCTTGTATTTCCATACGCTTTCCTTACATCTGCCGATGAAAGGCTCAAGACCGTAGTTTTCAATCTGCTCCTTGCCGTTGATGCCGAGCTCTTTTTCGATTTCAAGCTCAACGGGCAGACCGTGAGTATCCCAACCTGCCTTACGGGGTACCATATATCCTTTCATTGTTCTGTATCTGGGAATCATATCCTTGATAACACGGGTAAGAACATGGCCGATATGAGGCTTGCCGTTAGCGGTGGGAGGGCCGTCATAGAATGTGTAAGTGGGGCAACCCTTTCTCTCTTCAATGCTCTTTTCAAAAATCTGATTTGCTTTCCAGAAATCAAGCACAGCTTTTTCTCTGGTCACAAAGTCAAAATTTGACGAAACTTTTTCGTACATTTTGCATTCCTCCGAATATATTTTATGAAAATCTTAAACAAAAAAATAATCCCTGACCCAATCGGGACAAGGAACAACAAAAAGCACCTGCATAACCCGATCTTTATGCTTCCCGATAACGGCAGGAATCCGTCAAAGCCTACTCAATATTTTTTCGGTTTGCGATTCGGGAGTGATATTCACTGTTGCGGCAAACGGCGGGTTCACACTATCTCCGCCTCACTTGGAATGCGCTTGCAAAAGCTACTGTCTCCGTCATAATCTTTACAAGGTCGATTATTTAATTTCACACAAATCAAAGTATATCACACAGTTTTGCCATTGTCAACCATACATTAATAATAAAAAGCATTAACGCTTGACCGAAAATGAAGTGTGTGATAAAATTGACATATATCCTGTGAAAAGGAGTTTCTGAAAATGATAAAAAAGTTAATATGCATTGTTTTGGCGGCGGTTATCTGCCTTGCCTGCGTGACCCCTGCATTTGCCGATATCGGCGGATATTTCACGCCGTATACAGTTACGGTCAATGCCAATTCCGGCACGGTACTTTACGACAGAGTCTGGAATGAAGATATGACCCGAAGCATTATGAGACCGATGTCAATTTATGTGCCCGGCGGCACTTCAATGACGGCAAAGGGCGAGCGTGAATTCGAAGGCGAGATTTACATTGCCGTTGAATATAACGGTTTCGAAGCCTATGTTCAACGCTCAAAAGTGACGATTATGCGTGACTCCGCAGGCGATGATCTTGCGTTTCCCACCGCATCGGAACGCAAAATCGCCGTCATAAACAAAGACGGTGTTACCCTGCGCAAAGGCCCTGCCCTTGCATACGGCAACGCGCTCGAAGATAAAATCCCCTACGGCACGGTGCTGACCTACAGCAAAACCAACAGCAAAACTGAAGCCGATGCTCAGTGGGCATACACGGAATACCGAGGCACCGAAGGCTGGGTTTATATTTTTCAGAACAGCGTTGAAGATATCTATGACTGCGCAAAAATGCTTGATGAAACCGATATTTACACAGGCACTGCCCAGCTTCTGACAGACGGCGCATTTCTTACCGAAACACCCTATGCAGGCTCTGCAAAAGTGGCAGAAAACATTCCTGCAGGCACGGCGTTGACCTTTAAATATTACTATAGCAACATTGACTATTCCGTCAGCATTTTCGTTGAATACAACGGCATCAAAGGCTGGCTTCAGACCATGAACAAAGCCTATAAAGTTGCCCTTGGCGAAAGAGGCGGACTTTATGTGCTTGCAGAAAGCGGACTTCCGATGTATGAAAAACCTCTCGACACATCTGCGCCCGTAATTGCAACGCTTCCCGAAAACACAAACATCTGCGTTGACAGTCAGTATTGGTTCACAGATATCTCTGAGGAAGAATTGATTTTCGACCGCTGGATGCATGTTAATTTTAACGGCACGGAAGGCTGGGTACACAGCGCAAACGCAGGCGATTGCTGCTATATGAGTCAGGCATACGACCTGAAAATAAACGCGGCAGACGGTCTGAAAATATATTCGGAACCAAATCTTGAATCACAGACTCTCGGCAACATTTCCGCCGGCACGGAAGTTACCTGCGTATATGAAATTGAAAGCGTAAAAGATGAGAAAGTTGCTTATTGGTCATACATCAGCTTCAACGGCACAAACGGCTGGATTTTCGGCACAGAGGATGAAGTTGTTTTTGTTGAAGGTTCAGAAAAACAGATTGATACTCCGTTCGGCGCGGAAGAAATCATCCGCCCAACCGCAGAGAATGCTCCCGAATTCAAAGACGGAATTTCTCCTGCAATCATCATCACCATTGCCTGTGCAGCGGCATTGATTGCTGTTGGTGTTGTCATAATTATCATCAAAAAGAAAAAAACATCATAAAAACTGCCCGGATTTGCGTTGTGAAATCCGGGCTTTTATTTGTTGCAAAATAAGCAACATTATGTTATAATTATTTTATATATGATTTGGGAGGAAGAAATTTTGAAAATCGTTAAATCCGTTTTATTTTACATCTGGCAGTTCACCTATGCACTTGCTCAGAACATCATCGGTCTCATTATGCTGGCAATCTACAAATCAAAAGGCGCAAAAAGCGAATGGTATCATAACGCGCTGATTACCTACATAGACAAAAAGAATTTCGGCGGTGTCTCTCTCGGCATGTTTATTTTCATCAATGCAAAAAGAGAAGGCGACAGCCTGCACGATATAAAAATCCATGAATACGGCCACACCGTTCAGTCGCTCATCCTCGGACCCATCTGGCTTTTTGTTATTGCGATTCCCTCAATGATCTGGTGCAATACACCCTATTTCGTGAAAATGCGTAAGCTTGACAATATTTCATATTACAAGGCTTACTGCGAGGGTTGGGCAAACACCTGCGGTCTTTGGGCAACAAAAGAAAACTTCAAAACTGCGGAACTTATCAACAGAGGCAGATACGGCAAGCCCATTAACCCCAACAGAAACAGCCGCAAGGATGTCAAGGGCAGAAAGAGGAGCAAATAATGGAGAAAAAATATCTTAAGACGAGCGAAATCCTCTCGTTCTCAACCGCAGGTTTCGGCAGAAGCATGATTTATAACCTCATGTCGATTTTCCTGCTCATATTCTACACAGATGCAATGAAGCTTCAGCCTGTTCACGCAGGTGCAATCATTCTTGCCGCCCGAATTTTTGACGCGGCAAACGACCCTGTAATGGGTATTATTGCCGATAAAACAAAAACAAAATTCGGCAAGCTTCGTCCGTATCTTCTTTTTTCACCTTTCCTCATTTTAATTTCAACCGCACTTCTTTTTAATGTTCCCGAAAGCTTTTCTTATGGCGGAAGGCTCGCATATTCCGCAGTCACTTACATTCTGTGGGGCATATGCTTCACAATCCAGGATGTTCCTTTCTGGGGAATGAGCGCAGTTGTTTCTCCCCTTGAAAACGAAAGAAACAAGTTCCTTTCAACCGCAAGAATTTTCTGCACAATCGGCGGAATCATCCCCTCTGTTCTCGTTCCCGTTCTCAGTGCAGACAACGCTCTCGGCACAGTTCAGGGTTACAGAGTGAGCGGCATCATTTTTGCCGTTCTCGGTTCAATGCTTTCACTCCTCGCTTTCTTTGGCACAAAGGAAAGAATTGAACAGACAAAAGAAAAAACTTCCGTCAAAGAAATCGTTACAGCATACACAAAGAACGCTCCCCTGCTGCTGCTCATTCTTGCAAGCATTCTCGGCTCAGCAATGCTTATGATTCAGACTTCGGGCAGCTACATTGCAAAATATCTTATTCAGGATTCAGGTTTCATCCCCGCAGGCTCCGTTCAGGTTTCAATGACTGTTGCCATCGGTGTGGGCATGATGGTTGCAATGGTGCTTATGCCTATTCTCAGAAAGAAGCTTTCACTCAAGCAGATTTACATTATTTCTGCCATCTTCGGCGCAGCAATTCATGCAGTTATCTATTTTGTCGGCTATTCAAATTTCTATGTACTTCTTGCTCTTCTCGTTGTTGCAGGTCTTCCCCTTGGCATTTTCAATGTTATCACTTACGCCATGGTTGCAGACAGTGTTGACTACCTCGAGTGGAAAACAGGCAGACGCTCAGAAGGCGTGTGCTTTGCGTCTCAGACTTTCATCAGCAAGCTTACTGCAGGTATTTCAACATTCATCACAAGCATTGTGCTTGAAATCATCGGATTTGAAAGCCTTAACACGGGCATTTCAGCCGCACAGACAGACAAAATTCTTGACGGTATGTTCGTAATGGTTTCGGTTATTCCCGCCATCAGCCTTGCACTTTGCGCAATACCGATGATTTTCAACAAATATACAGGCAAACGAAAAGAAGAAATTCAGAAAGAACTTACCGAACGCAGGGAGAAAACAAATGTCAATGGATAACGAATTTGACGCATTCACAGAGGGTGTTGAACCCGGCGGACTGCGCAACAGAACTCAGATAAAAATACTTATCACTTTTATCGTCAGCAGAATCAAAGAACCACTCAGAGACACAATGATTATTGAGGCTTTGCAGATTCACGGACTTGCCAACTATTTCGAGGTGAGTCAGGCTCTTGATGAGCTTTTTGATAACGGAATTCTCACCACTGCCGATGGTCTTGTTTACATCACTCCCAAAGGCTCTCTTTCTGTTGATGAACTTTCGCAGGAATTGCCCAGAACGGTCAAGGAAACCGCCCTTGCCGATGCTCTTAACCTGCAGATTCTCGAGAAACGCGAAAGTGAAAACACTGTTGAAATAAGCAAAACCGACACGGGATATTTCGTCACCTGCCGTGTCACTCATAAGAACGATAACCTTATGGAACTCACCGTTTATGCCGCCGACTATGAACAGGCGGAACAGATAAAACATAAATTCCTCAGAAATCCGTCTTATGTTTACTCAACGGTTATAACGTCACTTTACATTTAAGGAGCAGAAAAAAATGCTTGAACATCTCAAACAAAAAGTATACGAAGCCAACCTTAAACTCGTTGAATACAAACTTGTGCTTTTCACTTGGGGCAATGTTTCCGAAATTGACAGAGAAACAGGTCTTGTTGTAATCAAACCCTCAGGTGTTGACTATGATAAAATGCGTCCCGAAGATATGGTGGTTATGAATCTTGACGGTGAAAAGGTTGAGGGTGAACTCAACCCCTCATCGGACACCCCCACCCACCTTGAACTCTATCGCCGCTTCCCCGAAATCGGCGGTGTGGCTCACACTCACTCAACCTTTGCGGTTTCATTCGCTCAGGCGGCGAGCGATGTGCCTTGCTACGGCACAACCCACGCAGACTTTGCCTATGGCGCAGTACCTTGCACAAGAGATCTGACCAAAGAGGAAATCGAGGGTGAATATGAACTGAACACGGGCAAGGTTATTGCCGAGTGTTTTGAAAGCAGAAATATAGACTACAATGCCGTGCCTGCAGTGCTTGTGCGCTCTCACGGGCCTTTCACATGGGGTAAGGACGGCGAGTCAGCTGCAAAAAATTCCGCAATTCTCGAGGAAGTTTCCAAAATGGCATACCTGAGCAGGATGATGAACGCATCCGAAGCAAGTGCAGATATCCAGAAAAAACATTATTTCAGAAAGCACGGTGCAGGCGCTTACTACGGGCAGAAATAATATTACTTGACACCGACTCGGTTTGAGTATAAAATAAAAATGTTAATTAAGAATTAAAGGTGTGATTTTATGGCTAAATGTCCTAAATGCAACCGCAAATTACATATATGGAACGTTAAGGCGGAGTGTCCCGATTGCGGCGTTAACATTGCTAACTACGATTGGGAAAACAGACTTGAAAAGGATTCAATCGAGGCTGAAGCAGCATTTGCAAAGCTTCACGAAACAATGAGAAAATTCAAATACTCATTTGTCGGCACAAAGCTGAGAATTGCAAGAATCCCTATCAGCGTTCTTCCTCTCTTCACATTTCTCCTGCCTCTCGGCACAATGGCGGTTTCAATCCCCTTTTGTGACGAAAAAATAACAATCAACGCCATTACTCTTGTAATGAACATTCTCAATTTTGATATTATGGGAATTCTCAAAGCACCTTCATCGGAGATTATCGGCGACACGGCGCTTATGTTCCTGCTCTCCATTCTCCTCGTTGTGCTTTCTGCTCTTTCGCTTCTCGTGAGCCTTGTTTTCCTGTTGCTCAACTTCAAGAAGTTCAATAGCAAAGGTCTTTTCGGCACAAACCTTGTGGCAAGCATAATGATGTTTGCAAGTTCATTCTGCTTCAGCCAATTCTCCGCTATGATGGAAGCAAGCACCCTTGCAGATGCAATTCAGTGCGGACCCAGCTGGGGCGTATTCGTAAGCGGTGCAATTTTCCTTGTGTCATCAATCACAAACCTTATCGTTTCACTTCAGAAGGTTGAAATCCCTCCCGAAGAAAAAGAGGAAGAAACCGAAAAAACAGAAGAAGAAGAAACCGCAAATGTATAAAAAATCAACCTGCACGGTCAATGACTGTGCAGGTTTTTTTGCCCTTTCAAATCCCTTCGGATGCAATTTGTCTCAAAGAAAAAAGCAGTCTTGCGACTGCTTTTTCTTTGGGACGATTGTTAATAACGGATTCAATAAAATAAATGTTTATCGGTAGTAACATACATATTCTGCACTTGTACTTTTGCTGAAAACAACAACTTAATTACAAGGAGATTGTTATGTCACATTTTATTGGAGAATTTTATTACGGAAATATTGAACCCCAAGAAAGTATAACAGAACTGAAGGCTGAAATCAAGAAGAAGTTAGATACGCTCTCTCAAGCAGAAGAACAACTAACATCAAAATTAACCGAGGAAGAAAAGGATTTATTTATGAAGTACGTAAGTCAATCCAACGATTTTCTTTGTGCAAGCAATGCGGACAGTTTTATAGCAGGCTTCAGACTCGGCGCCAAATTTACATACGACACATTTGTTACTGATTGAAAGGAAGGTAGAGTTATGAATAAATCATCATTTGAACAAAACGGTGGTACATATAGAATGGTTGGCGATTACAGAATACCCGACATCACATTACCTGCCGAAGCAAGAAAACCACTCGGTATGTGGGGATTGAAACGCAAAGATTATCTTATGCAACACAAACGAGTTCGGTTTAATATTATGCTTATGAATGGCACGTTGTGGACTCATCTTGCAGAGGTTGATGAACAGGCGACTGATATGTTCTCTCGGATAGTAGAACAGATAAAAGCTAATGAAGAAATCACAGAACAACTCAAAGAGCAAGACCAAATGGAGTGGGTTGCTCGTATGAACAGCATTGAAGCAAGAGCAAGAGAGATTGTTAATCATGAGCTGATTTTCACAGCATAATTATTTCTAGAAACATAACTCAGGTGCAACGGAATTTGATTTCTGCTGCACCTGATTTCATCTTTTTATCTGTACTTTTTCTGTGGGGTGTCAAGGGTGAAACCTCTTAATTGCGGATTTGAGGGGACAAATCCATTGCTCGCTAAGACAAATGCCTTGATTTTGTGCAGAAGCATTTAATTGAAATCAAGATGCAAATCAACTTGTTTATTTGAAAAATTTATGAGTTTCTGCAGTTGAGATGTGATTTGTCAAGGGTATTTTCTCACAAAAAGATAACAAGCAAAGTATTTATAATAAACTAACACAATGAAATAGGGCTACCGATAAAAATTAATTGGTAGCCCATTTTTTGAAATTAATCAAAAATCCATCTACTATGAATATGATTACCTTATCTTCTTATTTTTTGCATCAAGATTTTGATTAATAATAACACAACAACGACAAAAACAATAACAAGCAGACAAAAACATACTGTCCAAAAAGTTTCATTTTCAATAATTTTGTTTCTGAAAACTAGAATTTTATTCTTTGTTTCAAGATTTGGAATTTGCGAATTTGAAAGTGTGTTTTCAAGAAAGGAATCATCTAACTTTATAAGTTGCTTCCATAAGTCTTCATAATCATTTGGAATTACACGTCCGTATTCATCGTGGTATATCGACAATTCGTAATTTTCTTTCCATCTCTGCAATTTGGATTGATATTCATTCGGCTCTGTTCTTTCTGCAAAAACAATCGGAATTATATCAACAATCATATTTTGGAAATCAAAACTGACCTCAAAAACGCTCTCGTTTTCATAAGGAGTACCTGCAATTGCCCAAAACTCATGGGCTTTTGGCATGGTTTTCATAATCCAAACTATCTCGTTCGTTTTCTTGTTCGTATAGCAGTCTGGTAAGAAAAAGAAATTCGTATAATACGGCCAATAGGGTTGGTCAGAAAATGATACATTTTCACCATAAGGACCTTTATGGTGCTTTATTTTGAACATTTTAGCTTTCCCTTTGTTATAGGTATATATTTGATAGTTGTCACCGGCTTCATTAACGCTATTGGTGCCATACACAACAAGCTCAGGAATACCGTCTTGATTATAATCGTTTAAAGCATAGCAGATTGTTTTTGAATAAAATCCGTTAGCATCTTTTTCTGTTAAAAGACTCCGTATAAAACCCGGCTTTTCTCCAATTTCAACAAGTTTATTAAAATATGATGCCTGCCATGAAGTCTCCGTCGCAAATGCATTACTAGGAAATATTAATAAGAATAA
The DNA here is from genome assembly GCA_937919155.1 of uncultured Clostridia bacterium. Classification (GTDB taxonomy): domain Bacteria; phylum Bacillota; class Clostridia; order Oscillospirales; family Acutalibacteraceae; genus CAG-177. Next base: position 14,622 of record CALFPM010000105.1, on the reverse strand, counting down.
AATAGCAACCCAAAACACGCAAAAAATTTTTCTCATATTTCACCTCGTTGAATTACATCCAAACTATAATATTTAAAGAGTGTAAGAACATGTCGAAGAAAAGTTTTTATTTACATAATGTCCAAAGTTATTTCTAGCTAACGGATTGGCTATTTGAGTTCCTGGAAGAGCTGTTTTGTGAGCCTTACAAAGGCAAGTATTACTTCCACTATGCATATTACAATTGCCGTTATTACACAACAAAGTAGACCGATTCATTTGTGCAGAAAGATCACTCCATGATTTAACGCTTGCCGTATTTTCTCCGTTGCAACATGAATATTCGATAAATCTCTCAAGTTTGAAATCTGTTGTTGACATCGCTCTCATTGGGAAAGCTCTATTTGCTTTTAGTTCTGTAACAAGGTGAGTAAAATATGATGATGACTTCGTTAATCTTCTGGGCATAAAGTTAGCGTTATCCTCATATAACGATCCTCCTTGAGTTACATTATCATTATAAAATGTTTGGATTTTTATTGAAGTTACAACCCCTAAATTTACTGCACGTTTAAAGCAATTAAAACATCTACAACGATAAGGAATTTGCAAATTAGTAAAACTATTAGAAACAAAATGGTATAAATTGGTGTGTAAATGTTCATGCATAATTCTGTTGTCGTTTTTTACATTGTTTGTTGTCGGATGATAATTATCAGTGCCGGGGGCTATTCCACTAATAAAATGGCTTAAATTAAAACTACCCAAAGCATCTGTTGTAACAATAGATGCGTGAGCATATATGTCACCGATCAAATGGGCTAGTGCGCCCATAGCCATCCATCCTTTTTCGTTATTTGTGCTACCTGTACGATCACTAATTGTTTTCTTGAAAAGGGTATTTAGATCGCTTTTTATGTCTGACCATTCATCTCCCATATAAGCAGGCTTAGTCGACATTACATTGGTTGTGCTGAGCCCCCAATAATATCTAATTACATGATATAAGAATCTTGCTGTGGATACATAATTGTGACCAGGATGAACATGGATTTGCGGGAAATTTTTACCTTGAAAGTCAGCATCATTATCCATTGTTCTTGCAACTTTTTTTACAAAAGCAATATCACCACTAGTGCTATTAGGTAAGCCATTGATTATGATATCATGATTTGTTCCTCCCCACAATCCGTTTACATAATTTACTTTATCTGATACATCGGAAACAATACCGGTATTTAACGGTGATTGCCAATCATGATTATTAAAGTTTACTGCAAATTCATCATAAATTTCTAACGCATAAGATAAGTCAACTAATCCTGCACCATACTCAATCGGTTCACCCAAAGGTTTAGAACTAGCCTTAATTAATGCGTGAATGAATTCAGGAGAAGCATTTGGATTTTTTTCAAGAAGAATTGCAACAACGCCGGTTATATGTGCCGCAGCGAAACTGGTTCCTGAAACTATAGAATTTCCTCCAAACAAACCCATTGTACTTATCTGGTCCCCAGGAGCAGCTACACTTAAGCCTTCGCCCGTTGCAGAACTATCTACTCGTTGCATATCTGCACCAACTGACGCTACTGCGATTACATTATCATATTTGGCAGGATATTGCAAGCCACCAGTTTCTCCGTTATTTCCTGCTGAAGATACTATAATCAATCCTTTTTGTGTTGCTTCTTGAATTTTCTCGTTTAGTGACATAGAATAATTGCCAGTTCCAAAGCTTAAATTTATAACATCAATGTCATTTTCTATACACCAATCAATTCCTTCTATTACCCTACTTACTGGAGATGAGTTTTGGCTGTCCAGTACTTTTATAACAAACAATTCGGCATTAGGAGCCACACCGATAAGTTCTTCATTGTCAAATGGTGCTGAAATAATACTTGAAACAGCGGTTCCATGTCCAGTTAAATCATCAGTATCTTCTTCGCCGTTTTCCATAACTAAATCAATTGCACCATTTACATTTACAGATAACCACTTATCTAATCCACTATCCAAAACTGCAACTTTTATGCCTAATCCGGAATAACCCATACAATGCGCTTCATTTGTGCCAATTGCTTCAATATTCCATTCAGTGTTTTCGTTAATTGTAGAAGCTGCAGCTTCATTAGCTGATAAAATAAAGTCTTCTTCAATGTATAAGACATTCGGATCTGAGGCTAATTCGTTTGCTTGTGCATCAGAAAGTTCTGTTGCAAGTAAGTTCTTTGTATGACCAAGTTTTTTTCCTTTGCCTGAATTTCTTGAAATCACTAATTCGGCCTTTGCTTCGTTTTTTGTTTTAATAATGTACTTTTTTTGACCACTATTATCTTTGTGCTCAGAAGAATTACTATTAATTGATTGTGTACTTGTTTCTTCGTCTTTAACAGCAAAAATCTGTGGTGACAACGATGTTAAACATAATACAAGAGTAAGAATTAGCGAAAGCAAACGATTTATTATTTTCATTGTCTTAAAATTAATCATATTTAATTCTCCTTTTTTAAAATCATACTTTTTTAATGTGTTATCCACATTGGAATCACCGCTTTCATTTTATTTTGATTATAGATAATCAATAGCTTTTCTCGATTTTTTTAGTGATAGTATCAGCTGAGCCACCTGAGCCGTAAATAACATATTCAACGGTTACGCGATATGTACCGGTTGAAGGCAACTGAACTGAATGAGAGCCTGAGTATTTGTAGTTATATATGGTATCAACCCATTCATCATCAGTTTGCCCAATATCAACCCTTCTCCAAAAAATACCCAATGTTTTTTTCTCAATATAGGTTGTAATAATGGCTTTTGTTGTTACCGAACTATTCCCATTGTAACTATTGGTTACTTTGAGAACTCCTGTGCTTGAAACCGATGCCATACTACTTACTGATACAACATTGTTGTAACAGGGTGCGATATCATCTTGTACTGCCGCTTTTGCAGGAACAAAAACAATAAGCAGAAGAAAAACATTTGCCATAATGAGAGAAATTAATTTTTTAAGGGTGTATTTTTTCATTGTCATCAACCTCTTTCTTTTTTGATATTTTTACCCTTTACAAATACAACACATAAAAACATCAAACAGGGGACAAATTTTTTTGGAATTTTAAAATATTCTCAAAGAAACAAAAAAGCAGCCAAAAACGACTGCTTTAAAACCTTATTTTATTGATTTAACCAACTCTAAAAATGCTTCTTTTTCTATATCACCGTAATATATCAAAACTAATGAATATTTTTCAGATATCCAATTAGCTTGAAAGTAATCTTGCTCTATTCCATCATAAAGAAAAACTTGTGTCTCTCCAATTTGTTCAACCGATGTTTTTCCATGTTCGTTATCTACACTTAAAGACAATCCATCTGTAATTGTTTGAGTGAAAACAATCTCATCTCCGGTAGTTTCGTTTTTATATTCATAATATACAATATCATAATCGCTTGTTTGGGTTGCTAATTCAAATCCCTCCGGAATTTTAGAAAAACTGTACTCATATTCAATTTCTTGTGAAATATCTCCCCAAAAGCCAAAATCAATATGCTCTTCAAAAAATTCAAGAACAAAAATCACAATAGGTTCTCTAATAGCACTTACACTCATCAAACCGGCAAATATTATTAAAATTGCCGCTACAACAGTTACAATTCTTCTTTTGGTACTGACTGACGTATAGGTGCAGTTGCGTTCAATCTTTTTTAAAAGTTTATCCATCTTCTTATTAAAGCGCTCGGAAAACTCATACTCTATATCTTCCTCGTTGGGAATATAAGCGAATTCTTCCGATGCAACCTCTCGAAAAGCATTAAACAATTCTTCTCTTGTCATAAAGTGACTCCTCCGTTAATTGAAAGCTTTTCTAACAAAAGTATTTTACCTCTTAATAATTGCTTTTTAACCGTCTGCTTGTTTCGTTCTAAATGTTCGGCAACTTCAGGAACTGTCATACCGATGACAAAATGAAGATAAAGAACATCTTCATATTTTTTATCAAGACTTCTTATTGCGGATAAAACCTCTTGATAAGATATGTTGTTGCAAATCATATCAAGAAACTCATTATCGTTCAAATCATCCTTGTTAAGCGTATATTCGCTTTCGTGAAGCAATATATGCGGTTTAGTATCTCTCTTTTTGTTTAATGCGGAATTTTTTGTCGCTTTGAGTAGATAATTTTTTATGTCTTGCTCGCTTTTTATGTTTTGAAGTGTGTGTATGTGTTTTTCGGCAATATTACAAAAAACATCATGTATTAAATCTTCTGCGTCGTTTTCATTTTCAAGAATTGCAAAAGCGATAGTAAACATTTGCTTTCTGTGAGCATAATATATTTTTTCGAACAGCTGGCGGTCATTCTCGTTGTCTATAAGACTTAAATAAAAAGCTAACATTGTTACTCCTTTTTACCCCGCTATATTACAACACATAAAATCAGCAAACAGGGTACGCTTTTTTGAAAATTTTTATGGTCTTTTTGAAAAGCAAAAATCCTCATATATACTTATGACAAAAATCGGCAAATGTTACTCTGGATTTTCAAGAATTCACAAAAACTTCATATTTAAAAAGTATATTTTCAAGTTAAATAATTATACCACAACAATATTGTTTTTGCTACCTATTATGCAACATTGTGGTTTAGAATACATAATCGTCAGGTTTTATTTCAAAAATTAAGTTAAAAATGCAAATCATAGTGTGATGTAAAAAGCGTTGTTTTCCCTTTCACATCAAATGAAGAAAAAACTATTTTGTTGTTATACAATCTTGTTAATGACACTAATCAAGAAAAGCAGTTTTCTTCCAAAAGCTTATCTCATTATTCGAAAAACTTTTCAGCGTTTCAAAAGTAGTCATTCAATTAATTTAACATTTGAACCACACTTTCGGGTGCGGTTCTTCTTAGCCTTCCCGGTTTTCGAGAGGGCATTTTTTATTGTCGGAAAGTATTTTGTGACGGCAAATCTGCCGTCATCCTACAGATAACACGGAATGATTATTGAAATTGTGACGGCACTTTTGCCGTTACAAAAATATTTTTAAAAAACTTTTCGAAAATGATGCCGAATTCGGGGTCTCCCAGTGCAAACATAATGAGAGGACTTTTTGAATTCTTTGTAAATATTTCGGAATCAGGGTGTAATTTTGCCCTCTCCCAGTGCAAATAAGTGAAGGGTATTTTAAATTTTTTCGCAAAACACCCTACAATTTGCCCTCTCCCAGTTCATACATAATGAAGGGTATTTTTCTCTTCATTAAAAAACAAGGAGTTGATGTCTATGATTTAGTACCAGCCGAAAGGCAAAACAAAACCACGAATTTTCCGTGGCGTTAGTCTTAGCAAGCACTGAATTTGTGCATACAAATTCCACTTGTTAGGGGCACCCCTAATACCCGTAGAAAGGAGGTAGAAATGAAATACACTAAAATAATATTCTTCTATCTGAATGATGAAGAATTAAATGACCTTGATGAAGAAGCAGACTTGGCAGGAATAACTCGCTCACAGTATGTTCGACGATGTATCAATGAAACGGTTATGAAACCAACAGTAAATATTAACTATGTTGAGCTAACCAACGAAGCATTCGAGCTTGTTGAACGTTTCAGAGTTATTGCTGACCGTGCCTGGCACAGCAAGGTTCTTGATGTCCCGATGTTCAGAAAAGTTATTCGGGATACACAAATACTTATGACAAAAATCAATGATGAATTAACAAAGGAGATTAACCATGAGAAACAGAAATAACAGAATTGCAGTAAGAGTTAAAAACAAGGAATTTGACCGTATCAATGCTATGGCAAGTAAAAGCATATTCTCCAAGGAAAAGATGATACGCATTATCGTTGAGGGTTATCCGATTCAGGAAAAGCCTTCGGATGATTGTGTGCAGCTTCTCTCTGTTTTAAGAAAGCTCGCAACAGATATGGGTGCTTTGATGTTCCAAGTAACCGAAGCAAAAGAAACGTCAAATCTTGTGTTTGAAACTATACGCAATTTAAGAAACGCAAATTATGTATCTTACGGCAGAAAGCGTAAGAAAAAGAAAGGAGTCAAATTATGAAAATTGAAAAAGTAAATATCAACAATCTTATACCGTTTAATGAAAATCCTTACCGAATCCGTGAGGGAGAAGAATTGGAATCTCTGCTTGACAGTATAAGCGAGAACGGGATTATCTCACCCCTGATTGTCAGAGCTACGGATGAGAAAGGTAAGTTTGAAGTAGTCTCGGGACACCGCAGATTACACGCTGCCCGTATGCTGAATCTTGAAACAGTACCCGTTACCGTTTGTGACGTAAGCAGAGAAGAAGCGATGATTATGCTGGTTGACAGTAACCTGCACAGAGAACATATTTTACCGAGTGAAAAAGCTATGGCATACAAACTGAAGCTTGATGCTATGAAAGCACAAGGAAAGAGGACAGATTTAACTTGTGGACAAGCTGTCCATAAGTCCAGAGAAAGCGTTTCCGACACCGACAGCGGCAGACAGGTACAGCGATATATTCGTCTGACTATGCTAATCCCCGAACTGCTTACTATGGTTGATGAAAACAAAATCGCATTTTCCGTTGCTGTTGAACTTTCATATCTTGATAAAAGCACTCAGAGAATACTGCTGAATGAAATAAAAGAAACGGAATGTACCCCCTCATATTCTCAGGCAAACAGAATTCGGAAACTATTCCAATCGGAAGAACTGACCGAAAACTCAATAAAAGCAATTATGAACGAAGAGAAAGCTAACCAAAAGCCGATGTTCAAGATGTCTATGGAACGGTTGCAGAAATATTCTCCGAAGTCCGATGAAAGACAGATGCAGGAGTTCATAATCAAGGCTTGTGAGTATTATGCAAAGTATCTGGAAAGAAAGCAAAGTCGAGGTGCAAGGTAATGAGATTCTGGCAAATTATAAAATCAAAGTTTAATGAAACAATCGGCAATACCCGTGCTGAACTAAACCTCAACAAAGATAACGATTCAAATGAATATATTATCAATGGCGTTCGTTATCTTGTTTCAACCCGTTTCAGCAAAACGGAGAATAAAACTATTAAAGAAAAATTATCGGATTTTATCGGTAGTGATTTCGCACATTTGACAACCACCGAAGATAGAAATACAATACAAGCGGAATATGTATGTTCGACTGCCGGAGAGGAGGATTAATGCAGTCAAACAATGTAGGAATTACTGCTCTGTACTGCCGTCTTTCACGAGATGACCGTACAGACAAAGAGAGTAACTCAATAGCCAATCAAAAGAAACTGCTCGCTCAGAAGGCAAAAGAGCTTCGACTGTCTAATATCAAATACTATGTTGATGACGGTTATACAGGTACAAATTTCAACCGCCCGGGATTTCAGGATTTACTTGATGATATTGAAATGGGATATATCAGCACCATTATGGTAAAAGACCTATCCCGACTCGGCAGAGATTATGTTTCGGTAGGTCATTATACAGACAGCTTCTTTCCCGACCACAACATAAGATTTATCGCAATCAACGATTTAGTTGACAGTGCTGAAGGCGAGAACGAGATTGCACCCTTCAAAAACATAATGAATGAAATGTACGCCCGTGATATTTCAAAGAAGGTCCGTTCAGCTTGTCGTATCAGAGGCAACTGCGGTGAACCGTTGGCACAGCCGCCTTACGGATACAATAAGGACCCGCTGAATTCAAAGAAATGGGTAATTGATGTTGAGGCAGCCGAGGTTGTCAGAAGTGTTTTTGAAATGTGTCTTGAGGGTAAAGGCAATGAAACGATTGCACACATTCTGCACGAAAACAGAGTGCTGAAACCGAGAGCCTATTGGCAAAGCAAAGGCATCGGAAGAGGCGGCAAAAAGGCTTATGAAGATCCGTATAAATGGTTGCCGTCAACCATATCGGGAATACTGCATCAGCAAGAATATTGCGGTGATGTAATTAATTTCAAGACCTATTCAAAGTCATTCAAAAACAAAAGACGGTATATAAATGACCGTGAAAACTGGCTGATATTCAAAGACGTCAATGAGCCTATTATTGACAGAGCGGTTTTTGAAATGGTGCAAGAGAAAAATGCAAAAACCAAACGCAGGGCGCCTAAACCTGAAAATGGTGAAAAGAGCATCTTTTGTGATTTTCTCTATTGTGCCGATTGTGGTAAAAAACTGTGGTCACACGTCAATCCACGCAACAAGGATATTCATTTTTTCAGTTGTTCCAACTACAAGAAGGATTATCGTGGTACCTGTGAAAGCAGGCATTATGTAAGAACTGATGCGATAGAGCAAATTGTTTTGATGGAGTTGAGAAAACTCGTTTCATTTATGGAGTATGATGAAGAAGCCTTTGCAGAAATTCTTTCAAATAAAACCAATGCCGATATACTCGCACAGAAGAATCATTTACAAGCCGAGTTGAAGAAAGCCATTGAGAGAATTGAAACAATTGAAAGGCTTTATCTCAAACTCTATGAGGATAATTCAAACGGCAAGGTTACGGACGAATGGTTTATGTGTATGTCACACAAGTATGAGGTTGAGAGAGTTGAGTTGAAAGCAAAGGTTCCCGAACTTCGCACACAGATTGCTTCTTTGGAAAAGACACAAAAGGGCAAAGAAATCTTCATAGCCGCAATACGGAAGTTTATGCAAATGGAAACACTGACAGCACCTCTGCTGCACGAACTGATTGACCGAATTGAAGTTCACGAGATTGAGGGTACAGGCAAGAACAGAACGCAAAGAATCGTTATCAATTACCGATTTGTGGGCTGTCTTGAACTGCCAACCGTCAGCGAAAACTACAAGGCTGACATACGGCAAGGCGTTGCCATTGAATACCTGACAGCATAAAACAAGAAAGGTCGCAGACCGTAAAAAGTCTGCGACCAATAAAAAACTTAATTTTCAGCAAAAAAGAGAGTGTTAATAACTCGAATCCGTTATTAACACTCATAATGGCCCGCCCGAAGGGATTTGAACCCCCGTTCTTCAGAATCGGAATCTGCTGCGTTATCCAACTGCGCCACGGGCGGAAATATTTCATTATATGCAGGGTGCATTGCTGCACCCTGCTATTATTTTACTTTATCTTCTCAATAACCTCGCCTGAGGTGGGTTTGGTTTTGTCGATGAACTCCTGCACAGCCTGAGCCGAGGGCATTGCCGCCGAGCAGCTGTGAGCCGAAACAAGCATCGATGCAGATGCAGTTGCAAATTCAAGAGCATCGGGAACGCTCTTTCCGTTGAGGAGTGAATAGATAAATGCAGATGCATAGCCGTCACCGCCGCCGAAGCCTTTAAGCATCTTTACGGGGAAAGGCTTAACCTTATAAGCAGAGCCGTCATTAAGATATGCAACAGAGCCTTCCTTGCCGTGCTTGATAATAACAATCTTGTTGCCGTATGAGAACCAGCGAGCAGCCGACTCTTCATCACTTGCACAAACGCCTTCAACTGCTTCGGTCAGGTCAAATTCTTCTCTTGAACCGAGAACAATATCACTGTTCTTTGCGGCGATTGAATAATAAAGTGAAATTTCATCCTTATTCTTCCATGTGTAGCTTCTGTAGTCAATATCAAAAATAACAACAACGCCGTTTTTCTTTGCAAGGAAAAGGGTCTTGAGAGCAGCCTCTCTTGAGGGACTTGCGCAGAGAGCTGTGCCCGAAATAACAACAGCCTTTGCCTGCTTTATATATTCCTCGTCAACATCGTCAACGCAAACCTGAAGGTCTGCAACACCCTCGCGGTACATAAGAATACTGCTCTGCGTGGGGCTGAGGATTTCTGTGAAAGTAAGTCCGAGGTTTTCACCGTTTTCACATCTGAAAACATGGGAAACATCAATTCCGTCCGCCTTAAAATAATTTTCAACATAATCGCCGAACTGGTCATCAGACACTCTTGCAATGAAGCCGCACTTTGCGCCGAGTCTAGCAAGACCAACTGCAATGTTTGCAGGTGAACCGCCCACATACTTATTGAAATTGCTGCTCTCCGAAAGAGGCATATTCATATCGGTGGGATTAAAGTCGATTGCAATTCGTCCGATGGGAATTACATCAAGAGGCTTTGTTTTGTCAAATTCAATGTAGCTCATTTCTGTCATCCTTTCATGCTTTGCCTGCGCATCCGAATATTTCTATATGCTTGATTGCGTTGCGATATGCACCCTCAACCTCGGCGGTCTGCAAATCATAATAGCCTTTTATGGCTGAATTTTCATAAGCCGACCTCACAGACTGCTCAACACAGTCAAAGGTTGCGGTTGCAATATTTATTTTGTTTATGCCCAGAGAAATGCATTTTCTGAAATCCTCGGGCAGAATTCCCGTTCCGCCGTGAAGCACAAGAGGTGCTCCCACGAGTTTTGCGGTTTCTTCAAGAATATCAAAGCGGAGCTTGGGTGCCTGCTTATAGTTGCCGTGGGCATTGCCGATTGCAACAGCAAGGGCATCAACGCCCGTTTTATTGTAGAATTCAAGTGCTTGGGCAGGCGATGTGCAGTTGATTGCAATATCCTCACTGCCGTCTTCACTGCCGCCCACACAGCCGATTTCGCCCTCGCAATCCGCGCCGTACTGAGCCGCAAGCTTTTTTGTTTCTGCGGTTATTCTCACATTTTTCTCAAAGGGAAGATGTGAGCCGTCAAGCATAACGCTTGTAAAACCTGTATCAAGAGCCAGTTTTATTTTCTCTGTTGTCTTTCCGTGGTCAAAATGCACGGCAACGGGCACAGAACTGTTTTTTGCCGCCGCCACCATAAGAGGGCCTATGATTTCAAGAGGCGAATGATTAAGTCTTACCTCTGCTATCTGAATAATGGCAGGACTTTTTGTTTCTTCAACCGCTTTCAGCACTCCCAGCACCATTTCCATATTGGCAACGCTGAAGCTTCCCACGGCGTATCCGCCCTCCCTTGCTTTTTGCAGAAGGGGCGCCATATTAACAAGAGGCATTTTGCTTTTCCTCCTTGCTATAGTAGATTGCGGCGCAGACTGCACTTGTGAGTGGCAGAGTGAGAAGCATGCCCAGACTGCCTGCAAGAGCCTGCAGAATTTCCGCAACTATCATTTCTTTGTTGATAACCTGCTCTATATTCGCATTATATGCAACGAGCAGGAGCACACCCGTCAGAGAGCTGCCTATGTAAGCAAGCACAAGGGTGTTTGCCATTGTGCCCATCATATCCCTGCCGATTGTGAAGCCCGATTTCATAAGCTCCGCAGGCCTGATATGAGGAGATTGGATGCGCAATTCGTGAAGCGAAGATGAAATGGACATTGACACATCCATTACCGCACCCACCGCACCGACAATTATCATGGCAAAGATAATCGCCTTAAGGTTTATGGGATTATTTGGGTAAAGCTGGATAAGATAAACCGACTCCTCCTCCAGCAGACCCGTCATATTCAGAAATTTATCGGCGATAATCACCGTCAGACCCGCACACATAACACCGCACACACAGCCGATGCCTGCACAAAGGGACTTGACGTTGAATCCGCTGATTATGCTCAATGTCATAACCGTTATAAACACGCAGACGGCTATTGACCAGAAATAAATATTGTGACCGTTGAGGATTGCGGGAATAAGCACCGCAAAAACGGAAAGGCAGGTAAATCCAAGCGAAATAACGGTTTTGAGTCCCTGCATCCTTGAGAAAACGATAACAAGCACACAGAATATGGCAAGAAGCCACAAAAGCGGAGTTATGCGCACATAATCGCCGAAATAATAATATGTTTCGCCGTCCTGCACATAGCTTTCAACAAGCACCTTGTCATTCTGCTCAACCTCTTTGGGACAGAAAACATATGACCTGTCAATTTCCTGCACAACATCAAGGGTCTTGCCCCTGAGCGATGTGTTCAGCGCCTGCGCTTTGAAAGTGACGGTTACAAATTCATTTTCACCGCTGACATTATCCGTTTTTACATCGGTAATGCGGATTACCCTGCACCTGACGGTTTCACCATCCATTGAGCCTTTGAAAATGGGCGCACCGCCTGCCACATAAAAATAGGCAAGCAAAATAAGCAGTGCCGAAACAAAAACGGCAATTACCTGATAAACAGACTGCTTATTTTTCATTTGCTCACCTCAATTTCAATTATTTGTTAGCTTTTCTTGCTTCGATTTCAGCAACCATTTCTGCCTGCTTCTTCTCTGTGATTTTATAGAAGAACATGGGAACTGCGCAAGCAAACATACTGATAACACCTGAAAGGATAAGAACATTCCAGAGTGCATCTGCATTCTGAACGGTGTATGTTCTTGTGTCAATGCCTGCAATGCTTACGGACATAACGCCGATGAATGCACCCACAGCCATACCGATTTTATTGATAAGAGTCTGCATTGCAAAGCAGATACCTTCGCCTCTTTCACCTGTTTTCCACTCAAGGTAATCAACGGTGTCACCAATCATAGCATATGTGATGATGTTGTTAACACCCTGAGGAATACCGAGAAGAACAAGACCGATTGCGCACACGATGAGTTTCCAGGGAGCATCGTAGCCGATAAAATACATAACAGCCATTACCACGCCGCCGAAAAGGTGAACAACGATGTATGACCACTTCTTTGTGAATTTCTTTGACATCCAGGGAACAAGAACCGAAGCAACAAGACCGCCGGGAACAACAAGAAGTGTGATAACGCCGTAAAGACCTTCGTTCTGAAGGATATACTTTGCAAAGTAAAGACCGCCTGTGTAAGAATAAACCATTCTTGCACCGCCGAGAACACCTGAAAGAACAATGAGAAGAAGCTGATTGTTCTTGAAGAGGAGCTTGATGTTGTGGCCGAATGAGGGAGCCTCATCCTGAGATGTGAATCTTTCTTTTGTGTTCTTGAAGCCGAAATAGAACATGGGAATTGCAGCAACAACAAGCACAACAGCACAGATGAAATAAACCATCTTGAGTGTGTCTGCATTTGCAAATTCGCTGCCGACTCTTACTGTGCCGATAAAGCTGCGTGCAGCTTCTTCAACGCTGATGCCTCTGTTTGCAACCATATCTGCAATTGCTTCAGCCTTATCAATCATAATTTTTGAAAGGTCTGCATCTGTGTACTTGAACTTTGCAGTTACCGCACCTGTGATAACGGGAACAAAAACGGTAACAACACCTGCGCCAACGGTGCAAGCCATACGGGCAACGGTGAGAATGTTGCCTCTGACAACAGTGTCGTTTGTGAGACAGGTTGAAAGACCCCAATAGGGAACGTCAGCGATAGTGTAAACAACGCTCCATACAACATAAATAACAGAAATTACAACAAATGTCTGCATTGTCTTTGAGCCGTCAAAAACAGACTGTGCGCTGAAAACGGGAAGGAAGCAGAGAACGGTCATAATGCCGATGGGAATTGCCATCCACTTAAGATAAGGGCGGCATTTGCCCCACTGTGTTCTTGTTTTGTCAACAACACTGCCCATAATGGGATCGTTGAATGCGTCAAACACACGGGCAGCAAGCATAAGAATTGCAACTGCAATTGCACCGCTTACGTTGCCGATTGTTACGCCCTCAGCACCAAAAAGAAGAGCATCGGTCATAAATACGGTTATGTAGGAGCCGATAATTGTGCAGATAAAGTTCTGACCGATACCGGTTACGCTGTAGGCAATAGCCTCTTTGGGCTGTACGCCCTTGCCCGGAGTTGTTCCGAACAGCTTGTGTAAAAATCCTTGTTTCATTTCATAGACCCTTTCTTATAGAGATTTATAAAATTCAAGCGTTTTGAATCTTTTGCCCGTCTGTGAAACCAGGAATTTTTCACAGACCTGAGCAAAACGCTTTTCATCCTGAGTCGGGAGAGAAAACGAATAAATTCTCTCAACGGGATTTGCGCAGACATGGCGCATTGCCGCAAGGACGGTAGGGTTAATCCTCTCGCCGCTTTTACCGCTGCCTTTGCAATAAATGCATCCGTCCGAAATACTGAAAACCATCTCACCGTCTGCCGCACCGCAGTGAGGGCAAGCGGTAAGGTCAGGCATAAAGCCTGAAAAAACCATAAATTTAAGCTCCGTGACTGCTTTGAGAAAATCATTGGAGCGTTTGCCCTTTTCAAGAAAATGCAGGGAATTGAGAGCAACCCTCAGATAATCTCTTGCAGGCTCCATTTCCGGCACAAGCTCCGCCGCAAGAGCGCAGAAATACTGAGCAAGGGCAAGCTTTTCGATATCCCCTCTCAAGCCGAAGAAAACTTCTTTTGCAACCGCATCGTCAATTATGTAGCTGTCCTTGTTTTTGTAGATTGAAAAATCTCCGTAACAAAGGGACTGCGTTGCGCCGTGCATTTTACTGTTTATTTTTTTAGCTCTGTTTGCGAATGCTCTGAGCACGCCGTATTCAGCAGTCAGCAAAGTAACAAGGCGGTCACTTTCCCCCGTGTCCGTTACCCTGAGCACCAGAGCGTCGGTAGTCATTCTCATTTATATTTACTCCTGCAGTGTTGTTCAAAACGCAGTTTCTGAATTCAAGATAATCTTCAATTAAACCTGATTTTGAAAATTTTCGCCAGGCTTTTTCTCTTTCCATTCTTATCAACCTCCCGTTAATAAATTAACCTTATCAAAAGGAGTTATAAGCGGAAAAATTTATA
>CALFPM010000104.1 GCA_937919155.1 uncultured Clostridia bacterium | reverse complement strand
CCTTTCAGGCAAGCTTTCACCCTGGGTTGGCGCAAGGGATATCATCCTTGAAGTTCTTCGCATTATGAGCGTTAAGGGCGGCGTGGGCAAAATCATCGAATACGGCGGCGAAGGAGTAAAGACACTTTCAGTTCCTGAAAGAGCAACCATCACAAACATGGGTGCAGAGCTCGGTGCAACAACATCCGTGTTCCCCTCAGACGAAACAACAAAAGCATTCCTCAAGGCTCAGGGCAGAGAAGAAGACTGGACTGAACTTCTCCCCGATACTGATGCTGAATACGATGAAATTATCGACATCGACCTTTGCAAGCTTGCTCCCATGGCTGCTATGCCTCATATGCCCGACAATGTTAAGACCGTTGAAGAAATCGGCAACATTGAAATCAGCCAGGTTTGCATAGGTTCATGCACAAACTCATCACTTCTTGACCTGCTCAAGGTTGCAGCTATTCTCAAAGGCAAGAAAGTTGCTCCCAATGTAAGCCTCACAATTTCTCCCGGCTCAATGCAGGTTCTCAATATGCTTTCACTCAACGGCGCACTTTCAGACATTCTCTGCGCAGGTGCAAGACTTCTTGAATGCTCATGCGGTCCCTGCATCGGTATGGGTCAGTCACCCCAGTCAAAGGGTGTTTCACTCCGTACATTCAACAGAAACTTTGAAGGCCGTTCAGGCACTGCAGACGCAGGCATTTATCTTGTCAGCCCCGAGGTTGCAGCAGCATCTGCAATCACAGGTTACCTTACAGACCCCAGAACTCTCGGCGAAATGCCCGAAATCACAATGCCCGAGCGTTTCATCATCAACGATAATATGATTGAGCTTCCCGCTTCAGTTGAAGAAGCTGACAGCGTTGAAATCAAGTACGGCCCCAACATCAAGCCTTTCCCCACAAGCGTTGAGCTCCCCGAGAGCATTGAAGCTCCTGCAATCCTTAAGGTTGGCGACAACATCACAACCGACCACATTATGCCTGCAGGCGCAAAGATTCTTCCCTACCGTTCAAACATTCCTTTCCTTTCAAACTTCTGTTTCAAGCAGTGTGACGAACACTTTGCAGAGCGCTGCAAGGCTGCAGGAAAAGGCTTTATCATAGGCGGTGCAAACTACGGTCAGGGCTCATCAAGAGAGCACGCCGCACTTGTTCCCCTTTACCTTGGAATCAAGGCTGTTATTGCAAAATCATTTGCAAGAATCCATTGCGCTAACCTTATCAACGCAGGCATTATGCCTTTCACATTTGCAAACGCTGATGACTACGATAAGATTGACACAGACGATATGCTTGCACTCAGCTCAATCAGAGAAGATATCAAAAACGGCAACAAAGTATATCTTGAAAACCTCACAAAGGGCGAGAAATACGAGCTTGCATATGATTATTCCGACAGACAAACCGCAATGATTCTTGACGGCGGACTGCTCAACTACACAAAGAATATCGGTAAATAAGGAGAAATAAAAATGACAGAAGTACAGATTAAAGCTGCTCTTGAAAAGTTTGAAGCTCTCATCAGAGAGCAGGACGCAAGAAGCGAAGCAATCAAGCAGCAGGGCGATTTTGTTGACTTTTCAAAGCTTGACAAACTCACAATAGGCGTTTGCGGCGGCGACGGCATCGGCCCCATCATCACAAACGAAGCTGCAAGAGTTCTTGAATTCCTTCTTAAGGAAGATGTTGACGCAGGCAAAATCGAATTCAAGACCATTGACGGTCTCACAATTGAAAACCGCGTTGCTGTTAACAAAGCTATCCCCGATGATGTTCTTGAAGAACTCAAGAAGTGCCCTGTTATCCTTAAGGGACCCACAACCACTCCCAAGGGCGGTACAATGGAATCTGCAAACGTTGCTATGCGCCGTGAACTTGACCTTTATGCAAACGTTCGTCCTGTATGTGTTCCCGAAGAAAACATTGAAAAAGCAATGCAGAAGGTTGTTCCAAGTGCAAAGCAGAATATGTTCGACCTTAATATGAAAGCAGTTAAGCTTGGTTTTGAATACAAAGCATAAAAATAGGTCGGATTTCGTTTTTTGAAATCCGACCGTAATTTTTATTTTGTTGTTGTTTCTTTTTCGGTTGGCTTTTCGGTTGTTGTTTCGGGTTTTGTTGTTGCTTTTGTGGTTTTGATTTTTGAGTGCGCTTCACTATTACAATTTTTGCCCCATTTCAGCAGTATAAACTTCCATGTAAATATGGCAGTATGAAAAAAAACGATATTTTTTTATCGTGAAAATTTTTATAAATCATAAACTCTCCTATATGTCTTCACAAATCATGTTTTATAAACACAGTATTTTACAAACACATAATTATAATACTTAAAAATTT
>CALFPM010000103.1 GCA_937919155.1 uncultured Clostridia bacterium | reverse complement strand
CTGTTGTGGGAATCATACCGCCAACACGGTTGCAAAGGAGAACAGGCTTCTTGCAGCGTGTAGCAAGTTCAATATCTTCAATCATCTGACCCATTGAAAGCTCAACGCTGATGAATGCCTTAACCTTGTCAGCAGCGGCATTGAGAACAGCCTTGGGGAAGGGCCAGAGGGTGATGGGACGGATCATACCAACCTTGATGCCCTGCTCGCGTGCCTTATCGATTGCATTCTGTGAAACACGGGCTGCAACGCCGTATGCTACGATGCAGATTTCAGCATCTTCCATTCTGTATTCATCATACATAACTTCGTTTGCTTCAATCTGAGCATAACGCTCGTAACGCTCGATGTTGTATTTTTCAAGTTCTTCGGGCTGGATGAAAAGTGAGTTGACAACGTTGTGGCTGCGCTCGCACTTTGTGCCGCATGCTGCCCATGAGGACTTGTCATATTCCTTAACTTCACCCATATCAAGTGAAACAGGCTCCATCATCTGACCCATTGTGCCGTCTGAAAGAAGCATTGCGGGCATTCTGTATTTATCAGCAAGGTCAAATCCCTTGAATGTAAGGTCAACCATTTCCTGAACTGATGCAGGAGCAAGGACGATGAGCTTGAAGTCGCCGTGACCTGCGCTCTTTGTTGCCTGGAAGTAGTCTGACTGTGAGGGCTGGATACCGCCGAGACCGGGGCCGCCTCTCTGAACGTTGATGATAAGAGCGGGGAGGTCTGAACCTGCAAGGTATGAAATACCTTCGCTCTTGAGTGCGATTCCGGGGCTTGAGCTTGAGGTCATAGCTCTTTTGCCTGCGGCAGCTGCGCCGTAGATCATGTTGATAGCCGCAACTTCGCTTTCAGCCTGAAGGAATGTGCCGCCGATAACGGGCATTCTTTTTGCCATGTAAGCGGCAATTTCTGTCTGGGGGGTTATGGGGTAACCGAAGTAGTGGCGGCAGCCTGCCATGATAGCAGCTTCAGCAAGTGCTTCGTTACCTTTCATCAAAACTTTTTCAGCCATAATTCTTCTCCTTACTTTTCAACTGTGATAACGCAGTCGGGGCACATTGTTGCACAGAATGCGCAACCGATGCAAGCTGACTGGTCTGTGATGCCTGCGGGATGATAACCCTTGGCGTTGATTTCGTCCTTGAGCAATGCCACAATTTTCTTGGGGCAAGCGCCGACACAAAGACCGCAGCCTTTGCAAAGGTCGGTGTTAAAGGTTACTTTTGCCATAAATCTTCCTCCTGTTTTGCCCACGATTGCTTTACATAAAGCTTGATCGCGGTGCAGTTAACAACTTTTTCTTTGAGTTTATCGTATAAATCTTCTTTTATCGTGGTCATTCTGATTGGCAGACCCGTTGCCGCTGAAATTTCATCTGCATATGCTGCTGATGAAATTACGGTTTCCTCTGTGGTTTCGTCACCGAGGTTTGAATTGTTGACAATTCCCGTGAATTTCATTTGGCAGGCTGTTTCGATTTCTCTCATAACTGCGAGTGTTGACGCACAGTCACGGGTGAGAGGTCTGTATCTGTTGATAACGAGCAGCATTTCAGAGTCATTTTCGCTGAGGATTGCAGGGGCGTATCTGCCCATTGCAAGTGCGCCTCTGTCGTCACCGCCGACATCGATAACAGCCCTGATTGATTTGTCATCAATAATTGCATATGCTTCGGCGGGCATTGCGGGTACGTCAACATTGGAGTTTGCAAATTCGGATGAAATAAG
The DNA here is from genome assembly GCA_937919155.1 of uncultured Clostridia bacterium. Lineage (GTDB taxonomy): Bacteria > Bacillota > Clostridia > Oscillospirales > Acutalibacteraceae > CAG-177. Next base: position 5,385 of record CALFPM010000103.1, on the reverse strand, counting down.
GTGAATACCTCTTGCTTCAAGTTGTTTTTCGCTGTCTTTTGAGCGGAAATACGGATTGACAATATCCAGGTCTGCAATAACAACCTTGTCGTGATTTTCTTTCAGCCAAAGTGCGTAGTTAACGGCAATGTTTGTTTTGCCGCTGCCGTAATGACCTGCAAAAAGAGTAATTCTTTTGCTATCCATAATTAAAGAACTGTTACCCAGCCGAACTTGTCTTCGCAAGTGCCGCCCTGAATACCTGTAACGGTATCATAAAGCTTCTGGCTGATTTCGCCGATGTTGCCGCCGTTGATGGTCATAACATCGTCCTTGTAGCGAAGCTTGCCGACGGGTGAAATAACAGCAGCTGTACCTGTGCCGAAGCATTCTTCGAGAGTACCGTTTTTCTGTGCTTCAAGAAGCTCTTCAACGGAAATCTTTCTTTCTTCAACGGGGAGACCCCAGCTCTTGCAAAGCTCGATTACGGAGTTTCTTGTGATACCGGGAAGAATGCTGCCGTTGAGCATGGGAGTAACGATTGTGCCGTTAATCTTGAAGAAGATGTTCATTGCGCCAACTTCTTCGATGTATTTTCTTTCAACGCCGTCAAGCCAGAGAACCTGTGAATAGCCGTCATCGTGAGCCTTAACCTGTGCTGCAAGGCTTGCTGCGTAGTTACCGCCTGTTTTTGCAAAGCCCATGCCGCCCTTAACAGCTCTGACATAGTCATCTTCAATCCAGATGCCAACGGGAGCAAGACCGCTTGAGTAGTAAGCACCTGAGGGTGAAAGGATAACGATGAAAAGATATGTCTTTGAGGGAGCAACGCCAAGGAAGTCATCGGTTGCGATGATGAAGGGGCGGATGTAAAGTGAAGTGCCGGGAGCTGAGGGAATCCAATCCTTATCAACTCTGACAACCTCGCTTACAGCCTGAACAAAATCTTCAACGGGAAGCTCGGGGATGCAAAGACGCTTGTTTGTGTCGTTTGTTCTCTTTGCGTTCATTTCGGGTCTGAAAAGACGAACTTCGCCGTCAGCGCCCTTATAAGCCTTAAGACCTTCAAACATTTCCTGACCGTAGTGGAAAACCATACAAGCAGGTGAGAGTGAAAGATTGCCGTAAGGAACGATTCTTGCATCGTGCCAGCCCTGACCTTCTGTGTAGTTCATAACAAACATGTGGTCAGTGAAGATTTTGCCGAAGCCGAGATTGCTTTCGTCGGGCTTCTGCTTGGGAGCTGTTGTTTTTTCAATCTTGATATTAAGCATATCAAAACTTCCTTTCTAATATATAAATTTCAATTAAATACTGATTATTTAAAATTATTTGAAAACTTTTCTATTCCTGTATTATTTGTAGATTTCTATAATTTTAATATTAATGTTGGTAAAGATGATAAGATACTTACTCTATCTACTTGTTATAATGATTATGGGGTTAGATTAGTAGTACATGCCAAGTTAGTAAAAATTCAAGAAAGATAAAAGGAACTCGATATTGAGTTCCTTTTTTATGATAGACCAATTATTTCATTATCTACTAAGTTTATTTTTTCGTAATTAGGTAATTTAGGTAATCCTGGCATTGTAATAATGCTACCTAAGTAAATTGTTATGAAACCTGCTCCATTATATAATTTAATATTTCTTACAGTTACTTCGTAATCTTTTGGATATCCAAGTAAGTCTTTATTATCTGAAATACTAAAAAACTGTTTTTCTTCATTAATATATTTTTTCAGAAATGGTTCAATATAATCGAATTCAAAAAAACACGCCAAATTATTTTCTTCCAAAATATTTATAATTATATTTTCAGGTGATAAAAAACACAAATTAAAATTAAAACGTTTTTATTTATTCATCGCCGCATTGGTATTCGCAAAATCGTATAATATTTCTTCATTTCTTACATCAGCATTAAAAAATTTTATATTTTTATATATTTTATAATAAAAAACTAAAAAAGTCCATAAAAAAGAAAGTATCTAAAGAATACTTTCTTTTTTTATTAAATTATTAAAGCTCATTTGGATCATATTCAATGTCTGAATCGTATTCAATATAGGCATCATATCCATCATTGAATCCGTTATTATATCCGTCGTTAAGACCTATATCATAGCCATTATCATAGCCATTAGCATATCCGTTAGTGTAACCAGAGTTGTATTGTGAATTACTTATAAATGCACATATAAAAATGGATGCTATTATAATTACGAAAATAATGCAAATAAGAATAAACGTTCCTAAAGATATACTTAATTTGCGATTTAATTTAGAAGAATCTCTTCTATCACCTTGTCTTCTGTCTGGCATTTTAATTACTCCTCCTTTTTATTAAATTAATTAATGTTTTCTTGAATTAAAAAGCAAAGAATTTTCCTCCGATAGATGGAGTATGTACCCTTAAACTTTCTGATGTTTCAGACTTTAAATTCAACGAAACTGATGAATATTACACAATTTCATTTAAAGTAAACGGAAAGAAAAATCCTTCTCGTTATGAAAGTGTAGGAAATGTGGCATCTATTATAACAAAAGAGGATTTGGAAAAGGAATTGATAGGTGAAGAAGGTCTTGCAGGCATCAGTGTGGATTGTGATTATAAATATGCATTGGTGAAGGCAAAGATTGATAAAGTAACAGGCAATATGTTGGAATATAGTGTTGATACTACAATGATAATCTCCGTAAAAATGGGTCAGATGGGCATGGAATATGGAATGGGTTTTGTAGAAACCTGGGAAAAGATAGAATATTAAAAAATCAGGGACTTGTTCAACTGAGCAAGTCCCTTTTAATTTATGCAATTATAGATTTTTTGCCAATTCCTTAATATATGCTTTGAATTCTTCGCTGATTTCAGGATGCTTGAGAGCAACTTCGCAGTTTGCTTTCATAATTCCCATTTTGTTACCCATATCATAACGGGTACCATCATAATCAAGTGCAATAACACCTTTTGTCTGCGCAAGTGTTTTCATAGCATCTGTAAGCTGTAACTCTCCACCAGCACCTTTTGGTGTGTTTTCAAGAATTTCAAAAATTTCAGGAGGCATAACAACTCGGCCAAGGATAGAGTAGTTTGACATGATTTCTTCAGGTTTTGGTTTCTCTATCATATCTGTACAGTTGAAAACTTTTTCTTCAATTGGTTCGACTGCAAGTGAGCAGTATTTGCAGACATCCTTTGCAGGAACTTCCTTAACACCAACAACACCTTTTCCGTATTTTTCATAAGCGTCAATAAGTTGTTTAGTAACGGGCTCATTGTCTGAAATAAAAACATCGTCACCATATAGGATTGCGAAAGGCTCATCACCCACAAAGTTTTTCGCACAAAGTACAGCGTGACCTAATCCACCTGTTTCTTTCTGACGAAGGAAGTATGTGTTGCAAAGCTGTGAGCACTCAAAAACGGAGTCATAAAGGTCCTTTTTGTCAGGATTTTTACTGAGTTTGTCCTCAAGCTCATAAGCGTGGTCAAAATGGTCTTCAATAACACCTTTGCCACGGTTTGTAATAATAAGAATGTCTGTAATGCCTGACTTTGCCGCTTCTTCAACAAGATATTGAATGGCAGGTTTGTCAACAATGTTAAGCATTTCCTTTGGAACTGCTTTTGATGCGGGAAGAACTCTTGTACCAAGACCTGCTGCAGGGATAATGGCTTTTCTGATTTTCATATCAAGAACTCCTTAAAATTATAATAAAGGTTTTCAGTTAAAATGATGCTGAAAACAACATTTCCAATGCCATAAAAATTGCTTTTTCTAAAACAATCACAAGGAAAGCCGAACCGTAACTCACGCCACCTTTTATAAAAAGGTCGTTTTTGTAATTTTCACTTGTGCTTTCAGCTTTTATGGCGTTTATTTGTCTTTTTGTGTGTTTGTAGTACCACTTATTTGCGTTAAGTCCAACGAACACGGATAATACAACTGATAAAATGCTTTGCGAAATAACAAGCATAGCACCTGTTCGGTTTTGCTGTATGGCTTTACTCATTTCACCTGTAATTTCAAACAAAGCTGCCTGATATTCCTCTTCGGTTTTGTCAGAGTCGGCTATTTCCTGAACTTCTGCTTCAAAGGATGCAATATCAGTATTTAACTGTACAACAGGTGGAAGAAAACTGATTGAAGTAATCAATATAAATATTGCAAAAATGATTGCTCCGATTTTGTGAAGTTTTCTGTAAAAGAACCAGTATGGGGTGAAGAAAAACGCCGCCCAGTTCCATGTAAGTTTTCCGTTTGCTATAGAATGGAATTTTGACACATATCTGTGAGAATCCTGACGGACAAAGATTGCAACATCTTCTGCTGATACTCCGTCTTCAAGGTCACCAAATTTTTCACGGAAAAAAGGATTTATCCTTTCGACCTGAATTGAAGGAAAAGGCATTTGTGTCATATCAATTGCCTGGTTATAAACGCTTTCTTCTTCCTGATTTACTGTTTCTGTTTCTTCAAGAGGGATAAAATCAGGTTCCCAACGAAAATCATCGCTGTGCTTATGATAATTAGCACAGTTTTTGTTTTCAATATAGCATTCACGGTGATGAGGAGTGCCACATTCGGGACAAACTACAATATCATCATCGGTATTAAATGTGTTATTACAAACGGGACATTTCTCGTTTGTAAATCTGAATTTATTAGCCATTTTACACGTTCCAACTGTTAATATATTTTTCCTGCTCGTCTGTCAACTTGTCAATTTCTGTTCCCCAGCTGTTAAGTTTACGAAGAGCAACCTTTTTGTCGATTTCTTCAGGCACATCAACAACGCCTACTGGTAAGTTGCCATTATTTTTAACAATATATTCAGCACAAAGAGCCTGAATTGAGAAACTCATATCCATAATTTCAGCAGGATGTCCGTCACCAGCAGCAAGGTTTACAAGGCGGCCCTCTGCAATAATACTGATAGTATTACCATTTGCGAGAGTATAACCCATAATATTATTTCTCTGTGGCTTGATTTCTACTGCTAATTCTTCAAGGTCAGGAATGTTGATTTCAACATTGAAGTGACCTGCGTTGCAACAAATTGCACCGTCTTTCATATTTTTGAAAGCGTCTTTAGTGATAACATCTTTGCAACCTGTAACAGTAACAAAGAAATCACCGATTTTTGCAGCTTCTGTCATTTCCATAACATCAAAGCCGTCCATTCGAGCTTCCATAGCCTTAATAGGGTCGATTTCAGTAACGATTACCTGTGCACCAAGGGCATTTGCACGCATAGCAACACCTTTACCACACCAGCCGTAACCGGCAACAACAACTTTTTTACCGGCAACAATAAGGTTTGTTGTACGGTTGATTCCGTCCCATACAGACTGACCTGTACCATAACGATTGTCAAAGAGGTATTTGCATTTTGCATT
>CALFPM010000102.1 GCA_937919155.1 uncultured Clostridia bacterium | reverse complement strand
CAAGACTCCTCCTACTCCCCTGCTGGTCATGAAGGCCATCGGCGCGGACAAGGGCTCCGGCGTTCCCAACAAGCAGAAGGTTGGCACCATCACCAAGGCTCAGATCACCGAGATCGCCAAGATCAAGATGCCCGACATGAACTGCCCCACTCTGGAAGCTGCTGAGAGCCAGGTTGCTGGCACCTGCCGTTCCATGGGCGTCACTGTCGTCGACTAATATTTGTCATCCGGGCAAAATTGGACCCGGAAATGTGGGAGGATTATTCCGCATCACCACTATATAGGAGGATAACAAAAGTGTTTAGAGGTAAAAAGTATCAGCAGAGCGCAAAGCTGATCGAAATGAGCCTTACATTCGGGGCAGAGATAATCAATGGTGCGGGGTGCGTTTTCTGCAATAGCGTGACAGATGGGGCTCTTGCAGTCAAGGATTCTCATGGGATTCTTCTCGAGTCTTTCAAGACAGGTTCCGCAGAGATTTTCTTTCTTTGACTCAAAATATTCCTTGAGAGCGTTATGATAATTCTTTCGGCACTCGGGGCAGCCGATTGAATTGATTTCAAGTTTAAGGTTCTGCACTCCGAGAAAAGCGAATATTTCGTTTGCAACGGAGATTACTTCCGCGTCAGCGGCGGGAGCGCCTGCACCGAAAACTTCAACGCCGAACTGATGGAATTCACGGTATCTGTGAACAGAATACCTCTTGCAGAACCGATACTGTCACCGATTGAGCCGTTGGGTGTTGCTTCAACACCGTTCACGGTGCAATTCTTCACAGAGGAATTCTTACAATTTCGGAGGTGTACACCGAATGCAGTAGTTTTGTCGGAATACATATCAACAAAGTGACAGTTTTCAATAATGATGTTTTCACCGTATCGAACATATACACCACCGCTTGCGATTCCGTCACCGTCAAAGATAACGTTCTGAATGGTTACATTCTTAACGGGATTTGTTGAGGATGTTCCCGCACTTTCGAGAATGTTTCCGTCACCTGTCAGCACAATTGTACCGTTTCTGAATCCCGAACCGCTTTGAATTCTCAAAGATGTCACTTTGTAAGTTTTGCCGAGAAGGTCAACAACCTTTCCCGTATTCAATGCGGTCTGCATTGCGTTTGTATCGTTGGTTGCTCCGTCACCCTTTGCTCCATACATGACAGGGGAAACATAAGCACCTTCAACACCGATCAAACGTTTGTTGAAATCACTGAACACTTCACTTTCAATGATTGAAATAAATTCACCGTTATCAATCATGGTCTGAATGAAGTTTTCAACCGCATCGGTGAAATTGGTTTTCATGTAAAGCAGAGCGTCGTTGATAATTGCATCCTGCCCATCCAAACGGGTGTTGATGGTATTTGCCCATGTGTTCTTGAATTCGGTGACAGTTCTCTGAACATCAGCAACAAATCTTGCGTAAGAATCGTTAAGATCCTTTTCAGTGGCAGAAAATTTGTTGTTGATTCCCGCTGTATAGGTCTGAAAAGATTCAAGATATGTTGCATTGTACTGTGTAAGTCTGCTTTCGATTGCATCACGGAAATTGTCATATGTTTCGTTGAGTTCCGTTTTATACCCCGTCAGCTCGTCAACAAAATTCTGATAATATTCACTGATCTGTGTTGCACATTCTTCTGAAAGGTTCGCATAATCGCTTGAAATGGTTTCCTTGAACAATGTCAAAGATGCATCAACATTTGATTCAAAAGTGTTGATCTCATTCTTTGCAGATTCAAGAAACAGGCGGTAAGATTCTGCAAAAGTATCTTTGAATATAACGTTATCGGATGTGATATGCTTCAGCATATCATCAAACTTTTCCTGTAACCTCTTTTCAAAGGTCAACAGGCGTGAAATGGTCATACGCATTTCACGTGCTGTGTGTTCCACTTCCTCCGTGAAAGTGAAACGGGGCTTTTCGGGAGGGTAGTCTCCGTGAGGGTGCTTACATTCAAAAAGGGATGTTTCATCAAATTCAAACATTGTTTATACCTCCTTATATGTTTGTTATGTAATGGGTTGATTCTTTGTGATGATAGATGCATCGTTGATTTCGTAGCCGCTAAAACGTATCCATTTTGCGTTGGCAAAATTTTCGTGCGAACATTTCAAGCGTTTTAAGTTTCTGTTCTTTTGTAACAACAACAGATTTGTCGCAGATTACGTTTTCAAGTTCAACGCCGTCTTCCACAACTACATCCTGCATAAGTACACAGTTCTTAACTTTAGCGCCCTTCTTAATCTTAA
>CALFPM010000101.1 GCA_937919155.1 uncultured Clostridia bacterium | reverse complement strand
TATATTGAAGAGTATTACAACTGGATGTTAAAAAATCCAAACAAAGTATGTAATAAAGTTCGTAAGGTATATGAAAAGTTAGTGAAAGAAATAAAGATACAAAGAGAAGTATCTTTTTTTAATTCATTAACAGGTGAAATTGAAACTCATGTTTATTCGTTTGATTTAGCAAAAAGTATGAAGCCAATTAACTTCATAGAAAAGTATTGCAAACAATCTAAAGGTAAATGGAATGGTAAACCATTAAAACTAGAACTATTTCAAAAAGCATTCTTACAAGCATTATTTGGATTTGTAGATGAAAAAGGAAATAGGAAGTACAGGAAGGCAATATTCTTTGTAGGTAGAAAAAATGGTAAATCAGTATTAGATAGTGGTATTGCAAACTTTATGCTAACCAAAGATGGTGAAGGTGGAGCTGAAATATACAGTATTGCTACCAAAAAAGAACAAGCAAAGATAGTATGGGATGAAGCAAAGAGAATGATCCAAAAAAGTCCTATACTTAAAAAAAGAATAAGATGTTTAATAGGTGGAATATATTATGATGCAACTGATTCATACTTTAGAGCATTAGCTAGTGATTCCAATTCATTAGATGGTTTAAATAGTCATTTAGTAATTGCAGATGAAGTTCATGCTTGGAAAGATAAAAACCTATTAGATGTTATGTATGACAGTATGAGTGCAAGAGAGCAACCATTATTACTTGAAACAAGTACAATGGGAACAGTAAGACAAAATGTATTTGATAATGAGTACGATTATTCATCACAAGTAATAGATGGAACAGTAGAAGATGAAACATTATTACCTATCATTTATGAACTAGATGATGAAAAAGAATGGACTAATGAAGAATGCTGGTATAAAGCAAATCCTGCACTAGGAGTAATTAAGTCATTAAAAGATTTAAGAGATAAAGTAGAAAGAGCTAAAAACAATCCTATTGAGTTAGTTAATCTACTTTGTAAAGATTTCAATGTAAGACAAAATTCAATGAATGTTTGGCTATCATTTGAAGATTTAAACAATGAAGAAATATATTTAATTAATATAGCTTCATTATTCCATGATATAGGAAGATTTAAACAATTTTATGAGTATAGTACATATATGAGTTTATGCAATAGTTTTGATAATCTTATCTCCATCTCCGAGGATGTTACGAAGACCTTTCTTCATGTCTTCCCATCATTGAGGCATAAAGTGACAATCATAGAGAATATCCTATCTCCTTTTTTTGTTTGTAGTAGAGTCGGTGATGATGATGCAGTGGGCATGTATAAGCAAGAAGGGGAAATTTGCTTGTTGTCTGTTGGTCGTTTTTGTACTGCAAAAAACTATGACAACGTTCCTTTCATTTTGAAGGGCATTCGCGAGAAGGGTATTAATGCCAAATGGTACATTATAGGTTATGGGGGAGACGAACCTCTTATCCGTCAAAAGATAGAAGAAGCCGGTATGCAGGATTATGTTATCATGCTCGGAAAAAAAGATAATCCTTATCCATACAGCGAAGAGCCATTGAATCGTTTTTGAGAAGCCACCAGGGCAGACCGCCGAAATCCCACTCCGAGCAGATATACGGGCCGGGTCTGACAATTGCATAGAGTCCAAGCTCAGCCGCAATGTCCAGAAAACGCTCGATATCCAGCATTCCGCTGTAATCAAACTGACCCTCATAAGGCTCGTGAAGATTCCAGGCAACATAGGTTTCAACCGTATTGAAGCCGCAAGCCTTGAGCTTTAAAAGTCTGTCATACCAATATTCATCGGGCACTCTGAAATAGTGAATTGCGCCTGCAATAACTCTGAAAGGCGCGCCGTCCAGCTTGAAGCCGTCTTTTTCAATAGTAAATACGCTCATGTTTTTTCTCCTTAATCGGGTAATTCTTCTCTTTCGTAGGGAAATTCGCTGAAAACTTCAAATTTCTTTGCTCTCATCCACAGAGAGGGATTGACCTTGACGGTGAATCCGCATCCGTTGGGAGTGAGCCACTCGTGCATGGGGTATTCGGGGATGCCGTAAGCAGCAAGAATTGTCATAATGACACCGCCGTGAGTGATGATTGCGGCAGAGGTTGTGCCTGTTTTCATCAGACCCTCGGCAACCTTTTCAAAGGTTTCGCAGACTCTTTTGGTGAAATCCTCGTTGCTTTCGCCGTAAGGAGGGCATACGCCCTTTTCGCCTGCAAGCCAACGGGGAAATTCCTCATATTTTTCAAGCTGCTCGGCAGTTTTGTTTTCAAACTCGCCGAAATTATATTCAATAAAGCCGTCAATTACCATAGGCTTGTTTTCGGGATAAAGAATTGCCGCTGTCTGAGTGCATCTCCTGAGCGGACTTGTGAAAACTGCCTGCACGGGGGGATAAACAAGCTCATCTTTCATCTGCGCAAGCTGAGCCTTTCCGTTTTCACTGAGTTCAACATCGGTGTGACCTATATATCTGCCCTCAAGATTTTCGTCCGTAAGAGCATTTCTGATTAAATGAATGGTGTAGGATTTCATTTTTCCTCCAAAAAAGGGATTGAATTTTTGTGTGTTTTATCGATATACTTTTTGTATATTTGAGTATATAATATTTATACTTTGAGTTGAGAGGTATTCTTATGGAAAGAACATTTTCCGTTGTTTTAAGTGAACTGAGAAAAGAAAGAGGTCTGAGCCAGAAAGAAGCCGCCGCAAGGCTGGGCATATCTCAGGCACTGCTTTCTCATTATGAAAAAGGCATCCGCGAATGCGGACACAGCTTTTTACTGAAGGTTGCGGATTTTTACGGCGTATCCTGCGACTATCTGCTTGGAAAATCAAGTGAAAGAAACGATATACGCGATGTTGCCGCAAACCTGCTTTTGTTCAACGATGACCTTGCACCCACAAGCAAAACTTTCATAAAAGCCGCCATGATTCTGCGCGATGCAATGAATGACAGCGAAAAGCTTGCGGGGCTGAGGCTGGATATGGTGCTTGCCATGGGAATATACAGACTTCTGCTTATTCAGGCGCACGCAGGCAACATCCCAAAAAACTGGGCAGGCAGAGCCTATGCTGACGGCAAGGTTGTGTGCACACCTGCATACCTTAATATAATTGATATGGCGAGCTACGATGCACTCAAGGTTAACCCTGCAAAGTCACCTGAAGCGGACGAGCCTGTGCCCGAGGCGATTGAAACTCTTGTCAGGATGGTTGAAGATTTTATCTTCAACTCACTCACAAGCGGCATTCCGCCCATACCCATTGAATTTATCAGATAATTTTTACAAGGGACTGTTTTTCAACAGTCCCCTTTTTGTTTTATCACATAAGTTCTTCGTAGAGTTTTATGTATTCTCTTGCGGAGCGACCCCAGCTGTTGTCGCACTTAAGCGCTCTTTCAACAAGCTTCTTCCAGCCATCCTTGTCGGCATATGCCGCAAGCGAGCGTCTGATTGCATCCAGCATATCATAAGCATCATAGCTCTTGAAGGTGAAGCCGTTGCCCTTTCCGTCACCGCTGTCTGTGATTGTGTCCTTAAGACCGCCTGTTTCTCTGACGATGGGCACTGTGCCGTAGCGCAGGGCAACCATCTGTGAAAGTCCGCAAGGCTCGCTCTTGGAGGGCATCAGGAAAAGGTCACTGCCTGCATAAATCTTTCTTGCCATATCTGGGATAAAGCCGATACGCAGACCCACCTTTTCGGGGAAAGCGGCGGCAAGTTCTTTGAAGAACGATTCATATTCCCAATCGCCCGAACCGAGAACAACAAGCTGCATATCAGTTGTTTCAAGAAGTTCCCACATAATGCGTTTCACAAGGTCGAGACCCTTGTGGGCAACAAGTCTTGAAACAATGCCCATAACAGGTGTGTCTGCGTTTACAGGCAGACCGAAAAGTTCCTGAAGAGCCGCCTTGTTCTTTGCCTTGGGTGCTGAATCCTTGGCGCTGAAATTGAAGAAAATATCCTTATCGGTTTCAGGGTCATAGTTAACGGTGTCAATGCCGTTAAGAATGCCGCTGAGCTTGTAGCTTCTCTCCTTGAGAATGGGGTCAAGACCGTGACTGAACCAGGGGTCAAGAATTTCGCCCGCATAGGTGTTGCTGACGGTTGTGACCTTGTTGGCGCACTCAATGCCGCCCTTCATCAGGTTAACACAGTTGTCAAAACGGAGAAGAGATGCGTGCTCTTCGCCGATGCCGAAAACATCGCCCAGAATTTCATTGCCGTATATTCCCTGATACTGAATGTTATGGATGGTGAACACGGTTCTGATGCCCGTGTAACCCTCTTTGTTTGCAAAATATGTTGAATAATAAACGGGCACAAGAGCCGTCTGCCAGTCGTTGCAATGGATAATATCGGGTTTGAAGTCGATATAAGGCAGAATTTCAAGCACCGCACGGGAGAAGAATGCAAATCTTTCGCCGTCATCGTAATGGCCGTAGAATGAATTGCGCTTGAAATAATATTCATTGTCAATGAGGTAATAAATTACGCCGCCTGCCTTGGCTTCGTAAATTCCGCAGTACTGTCTGCGCCACGAAACGGGCACCATGATGCTTGTGATAAACTTCATGCTCGCACGCATTTCGTCACTGATTGTGCCGTAAAGAGGCATAACCACTCTGCAGGCAATCTTGCGTCTTCTCAATGCCTGAGGCAATGAACCCGCAACGTCTGCAAGTCCGCCGCTTGCGGCAAAGGGAAGCGCCTCACTTGATGCATAAAGTACCTTCATATTCTCAATCCTTTCTGTCAGTTGAAAATGACTGATGTATAATATTGGTCGTTATATTTAACAACGCCAACGCCGATCTGAGTTGTGTCCGCGCTCATTATTTTATCCCTGTTTGCCGCCGCAACCTGCTGATAAACAGGATTGCCGCCGTACTTCGTGATGAGGGTATAAGCCGAGGAGTTGCCCTCGCCGTAAATATCGGGCAGAGCAATGGCCATGCTGTTTGTTCTTGCGCGTGCCTTAAGGTTGGTTGTGTGGTTAAGAGGCTCCAGACCCTGCGCCTTGCGGTCCGCATTGATCTGGTCAACAATTGCCTGAGCAAGGCTGTCATCACGCTTAACATCCGTCTGAATCAGCGGAGCCCTTGTTGTGCCCTCCTGAGTGTTCTCGCTCCATATATCGGGACCTTTTGTTGTGGTTTCGGTATATGTGACCACTTCCGTCACGGGATTGCCGCTGACATCGGTCTGCACAACGCCGTCAGGGTCAGTGACCGCAACCGCAGATGTTTTGGGTTCTGCCGTTGTGGGCTGAGTAAGGCTGTTTTCGGCAATGGTGTAAGTCACAACCTCTGTCACGGGTGTTCCGTCATCATTGAACTGAGGAATGCCGTTGGGGTCAGTGAGGTGAACAAAGCTTGACTGCTCCACATACTTTACCGTTGTTGTTTTTGGCAGGGTTGTGGTCGGTTTTTTTGTGGGATAACGGTGGTTTGACGTTACCTTGGGCCTTGCATACTTGGTGACCATTGTTATGAATTCGATTTCACCCTGCTCATTCGTTTCACTGACAACGATGATTTCAGATTCGATAACAGTCTGCGGCTGTGTCAGTGAACGGGTATCAACTATGCCCGTTTCAATGAGCACAACAAACACAACAAGCACAAGGGCAAGTGCCGCCACGGCACCTGTAATAATGTTTTTCTTGGACATCAGATTTTCACTCTTTCTCAGATTACAATTCCCTTTCCGATATAAACGGGATAATTTTCTGCGCCGCAAAGCATCTTGTTGGGCTTTACAACGGCGGATTTATCAATAATTACGCACTGCAGTGTGGAATTTTCGCCCACAAAGCCGTTCTGCATAACGATTGCATTTTTGATTTTTGCGCCCTTTTCAACGGTTACGCCTCTGAAGAGGATTGAATTCTCAACCTCACCGTAAATGCGGCATCCGTCTGCAATAAGGGAGTTCTTCACATTTGCGCCGATGCCGTAGATTGAGGGCACCTGGTCGCTGACCTTTGTGTAAACAGGTCTTTCGGGGGCAAACAGAGCTTTTCTGCAATCAAGCTTGAGAAGCTCCATGCTGATATCGTAATAATCCTGAAGCGAAGCCAGAACTCTCACAAAACCTGTTTCCTCATAGCCGTAAACGCGAAGATGCTTGATATTCTTTGAAATAAGGGTTTCAAAATCATCAATCTTTGCGCTGTGAGCCTCATGAAGAAGTCTTTCAAGCAACGTTCTTCTGATAACCATCACCTTGAGTGAATAGTTCACATTGCCGCTGAAACAGTCGATGAGTGCCGTGTCAACAACTCTGCCGTCCTCGCCGAGAATAAGCTCCGTGCCGTTTTCAATAGAGGGAGGATTGCCGTTTGCATATGCAATGGTAATATCCGCATCCTTTGCGGTGTGAGCCTTGATAAGCTTTTCATAGTCCATGTTGCAGACTACGTTGCAGTCGGTGAGAAGAACATGGTCCTTGCCTGATTTTGTTATGTAGCTGATTGAACCGTAAAGAGCATCTGCCTTGCCTGTGGACATACCTGTTGCAGGTGTGTCAAAAGGAGGAAGCAGGGTCATACCCTCTCTTTTTCTGGAAAGGTCCCAGGGTTTGCCCGTGCCGATATGGTCCATAAGTGAGCGGTAGTTGCTCTTTGTGATAACGCCGACCTGAGGAATGCCTGCATTAACCATATTGGACAGAGGGAAGTCAATGAGGCGGTAACGGGCGGCAAAGGGAATTGAACCCATTGTTCTTAAAGCGGTAAGCTCGGGAAGAACTTCATCATAGGCATTTGAAAAGATAATGCCGAGAACATTTTTAGCTGACATTATTCCGCACCTCCTACATCGCTGTCTGTCATAGTATCGGGAGCAATTTTTGCACCCTTGCCGATTGTGACGCCGTTGCCGATAACAGCCACGCCCCAATCATTGATATCTGCCATATTTTCGGGACTTTCGCCCACAACTGCGCCCTCTTCGATAACTGCATTTTCAGCAACGATTGAATACTGAACAACGGCGCCTTTTTTGATAACCGTGCCCGGCATTACGATTGAATACTTAACCTCTGCGCCCTCTTCAACGGTTACGTTTGCGAAAAGAACGGAGAAATCGATGTGTCCTTCAATTTCGCAGCCTTCTGTTACCATTGAATTTTCAACCTTTGCGTTTGCGCCAACATAGTGAGGAGGCGCAACGGGTGAACGGGAATAAATCTTCCAGCTGTCATCATCAAGGTCAAGGTCAACTTTGGGATTGAGCAGGTCAAGGTTAGCATCCCAGAGGCTGCTGATTGTGCCGACATCTTTCCAGTATCCGTCAAACTGATAAGCAAACATTCTCTCGCCTGCATTGTGCATTGCGGGAATAACATCGTGACCGAAATCGTTGCCCGAGCCTTCCTTTGCTTCATCCTCAATGAGATATTTTCTCAGCTTCTGCCAGTTGAATATGTAAACACCCATTGAAGCCTTGTTGCTTCTGGGATTCTTGGGTTTCTCTTCAAACTCGCTGATTGAGCCGTCATCATTGACAAGCATCAGACCGAAACGGCTTGCCTCTTCCCAGGGAACTTCCAGCATTGCGATTGTGCAGTCTGCGTTCTTTTCCTTGTGGTAATCAAGCATCTTGGAGTAATCCATCTTATAGATATGGTCACCCGAAAGGATGAGAACATATTCGGGGTCATATCTCTCAATGAAATTGATGTTCTGATATATTGCGTTCGCTGTGCCCTTGTACCATTCCGTGCCCTTTATCTGCTGATAGGGTGAAAGAATATGAACGCCGCCGTTTGCGCGGTCAAGGTCCCAGGGCTGACCGTTGCCGATATATTCATTGAGAACGAGAGGCTGATACTGTGTCAATACACCCACTGTATATATGCCCGAGTTAACGCAGTTTGACAGCGGAAAATCTATGATCCTATACTTTCCACCGTAGCGAACTGCGGGCTTGGCAGTTTTCTCTGTAAGAGTATAGAGTCTGCTTCCCTGGCCGCCTGCAAGGAGCATAGCGACACATTCTTGTTTTTTATACATGATGACCTCCGTAATGTATGATTAAATAATATATTCAAATATTCAAATTTTTCCCTCTTTGGGAAGCGAGGGCTTTATTTGTTAGTCTGTTTTCTGAAAATCACAGCTCCGTGTGCGGGAACGGTGATATCGATAACGTTCGTCTTGTTTCCATTTTCGTCGACTACAGCGCGAGTACGCACGCTTTCTTCATTGAGTCGATTCCGTCCACCGAAATCGTATCTG